>DASPXY010000608.1:0-11982 GCA_035637055.1 Gemmataceae bacterium
CCCGAATGGTACTTCATGTTCTATTTCCAGGTGCTGCGCTACTTCGAGGGGCCCTGGGAGGTCGTGGGGACGTTCGTCCTGCCGCTGCTGTTCTTCCTCGTGCTGTTCTTCTGGCCGCTCCTGGACCGCAACCCGCAGCGCGACCCGCGCCGCCGCCCCGTGGCCCTGGGCCTGCTGACCGTGGGCACGGTCGGGCTGATCGGGCTGACCGTTGCCGCCATCGCCACCGACGTGCGCATGGCCGAACCGGTGCAAGCCGTTGCCCGGGCGCCGGCACCGGCCAAACTTGCCGGTCCCATCCAGCGTGCCGACGTGGCGAAGGTGTACAACACCAACTGCGCCGCCTGCCATGGCGTGGACGGCAGCGGCAAGCAGATCCGAGCCGGCATGCCGACCATCCCGGACTTCACGAGCCTGGCCTGGCAGCTGTCGCAGACTGACCTGGAGATCACGCACCGCATCCGCGACGGCAACGAGCCGCTCATGCCCGCGTACCGCGACAAGCTGCCGCAGGACCACATCCTGGCCCTGACGATCTACATCCGGGCCTTCGCCGTCGGTCTGACCGAGCCGGCGCCGAAACCGCCGCCAATCGCTGCCCAGATGTCTCCGGTCCAGCTGTACCGCGCTTACTGCATGGCGTGCCACGACGCCGACGGCCGCGGGCAGACGGCGCGCAAGGCCATGCCGGATCTTCCGGATTTGACAGACCCGAAATGGCAGGCCACGCGGAGCGATGCCGAGTTCAAGCAGGCTATCCTGAACGGCAAGGGCAAGTTCATGCTGCCGCTGAAGGACAGGCTGGGCGCGGGCGACGCGGACCAACTGGTCGCCTCCATCCGGGCGTTCCGCGGCGGCAAGCAGGTCATCCAGGTCGAGCCGCACCCCCCCATTGTGCCGCCGCCCGATCAACCGGCGGTCGTGCCCGACGTCAAGAAGAAGCCGCCGCACGTGAAACTTCCGGCCGGGCCGACAGCGGAGGAGTTGGCGGCGCGGTTGCGGGTGGCGACTGGGCTGTATCGCCAGTATTGCCTGACCTGTCACGGCACCGATGGCCAGGGCAGGGAGCTGAAGGCGGTCATGCCGACCATCCCGGACTTCAGCAGCGCTGCCTGGCAAAAAGCGGTGAGCAATCCGCAACTGGTCGTGGGCATCCTCGACGGCAAAGGCACGCTCATGCCGGCGTTCCGGGGGCGGGTTGACGATGAGCAGGCCCAGGATCTGGCCGCCTACATCCGGGCTTTCGGCCCCGTGCAGGCTGCACCGCCGCCCGCCGTGGCCGACGACTTCGAGCGCCGCTTCCGCGACCTGCAGGAGCAGTGGAACGAACTGCAACGGCAGTTGCGCGAGCTGTCCCGGCCGCCGCAGCGGTGAGCTTTGCGCTGTGGGGCAGACATTCCTGTCTGCCAGAAGTCCAGGGCAGACAGGAATGTCTGCCCCACAGCGCAAAGCTCAGCGCGCTTCCTGCGGAGAATTCCCGGGCGGCGGTTGCGCTGGACTGAGTTCGCTGTTGGAGCCGGGCCGCGGGCCGCCAACCAGGTCCGGGGCCGTCTTCGCCTGGTCCTGGCGCAACTCGGGGATCGGTTGCGAGAAGAAGAACCGTTTCGGCGACGGCGCTTCACGCTGCTCGGGTGGCGGCACGTCATGCCAGCGGCGCAAGAATTCCATCAGCTTGGCGTATTCCTTGCCGGTCAGGTTCGCGACCAACCGCATATGCTGGGCAACATTTCGGTAATCTGCGAAGGGGCGCTCGGACAAGGGCCGGACGTCGTGGCAGTAGGCACAGTACATCTTGAAAATCTTTCCCCCGGTGAGCGAATCCTCATAACCGCAGCTGTCGGCCTGAGAAGCCGGCGAGGGCATCCGCAAAGGCGCCGGACCCTGTGAGAACTCGGAGACGTCCACAGGAGCGTGGTAACAGCCGACCACCAAGAAGGCGCTGGAAAGGAGCAACCCCAGACCAACTGACCAAAGCGAAAGATTGGCTTTCATGGCTCTTTTTCCTCTGCGTTTGGAGAGTTCACGCTTCTCTTTCCGGCGACCTTAGAAACCCCAGGTGAGCGCGGCGAGGAAGACGTCATCCTTCAGATTGATGCCGTGTTCCCGATTGAACTCGTAAGCGAATTGCAAGAAGAGCATCGGGGCAATGTAGTAGTTGACGCCCACCGCATACTGGTCCCGGTTGACAGGGGCCCTGGTCTTGGAAGCGAAGGATCCAATGTCGAGGTCCAGAGGATCGATTCCCTGGAACCGAGCCTGGCTATAGCGGAAGACAAACTCTGTCTTGCGCAGCAAGTCGCTCTTGGCGTCGTGAGGCCGGTAGGCCACCTGGGCATAGAAGCCGCGCCGGTGGATATCGTTCCCGAGGAACGGCGCCGTTTTCTCAAACATGAAGGCATATTCAAAGCGCAAGTCCCAGTTCCCTTTGTGATAATTGAGATCGACATTCCACAAGTTAATGTCGGTGCCGGCCTGTTGTCGGTAAGGCCGGTTGAAGAACAGCGAGAAACCGCCGTTGAACCCCCACTCCGGTTGCCAGAGCCCGACGCGACCACCCCAGGCCATGGAGTTGTTCGCGTCCGCCGTGGTTTCCGCTAACGCATCCAGGTTGGCCAGATCGCTCAGTTCCTTCCCCGGCAACCCGAGTCCGTTGCCGGCATACAAACCGTATTCCAGCTTGAACGGCGAACCGAAGAGGTAGGTCGCCCCGCGCGCCTGAACGCCGTTGAGAGAGAAATCACCGGGCGTGACCGTCCGCTCCGAGACCGGGAAGTCCGGCATCTTCCTGACCGGGCCGAAGTGGAGACGCTCATTGAAACTGCCGATCGGCGGCAGGAAGCGACCGGCTACCAAGGCGAGGTTGTCATTGACGATGAAGTTCACGTAGGCTTCGCCGAGGTCGACCGCATCGGCGGTGAATTCGGGCTCGACGAGCATGAAGACGTTGTCGTTGAGCTGAAGGAGGAACCTTGGTTCAAAATTGTTGAAGGCGAATTTCCCTTCGCCCTTGGTGTGCGGGAACAGAGTATATCCTAGCACGTTAAAGGTGCCGTAAATGCTCAGGGGAGTTTGGTTGGTCTCACTCGGCAGGAACAGCTGCTTCAGCGTGGCCGGCAGCCGCGGCCCGTTGCGCTGGGCGGCATCGAGGTGCTCCGTCAGGTTATCGACGCCCTGCGCCAGATCCTGATCGCGCCGGGCGGCCTGCTGCGAGCGGCCCTCCAGGGTGACGACCTGCTGCTGCAGTTTATCGACGGGGGGCTGCTTGCGCGCCTGCTCCGCCAGCAACTCGATCATTTTTTGCTGGGTTTCGACCTGTTTCCGGAGTATCTCGACCTGTTTGCTCAGGTTCTTGTCGTCCTTGCCGCCGGCCTGCGCCGCCGCGAGTTGAATTGAGGGAACTGGAACGGCTGGCTCCAGGGTCAACACGGCTGGCGCTGGCGGGGAGGGGGGCTCTGTCTGCGGGGCGCCAAGGACTGCGGCCCTGGGCGCCTGGGCTCGGACCCCTTCTCCTCCGCAGAGCAGCGCCACCACGAGCAGGAAGAGGGGGCGGGAGGAACGCATGGAAACGAGTCGTGAACTGCACATGAAGCAGCCTCCTTGCCGTGGTCTTTCCCACAGCGGGTCGTTGCCAGGAAAGGGGGCATCCCTCCCAGGCGGCTCCCGGCGCGACAGCGGTCGATGGGGGTCGAGTTGGCGATCAATGCGAGAAATGCACGAGATATCGATAGCATCGGCTGCGTAAAGTCAAACGATTAAGCAAAAGTTGCGGCGGCCTCTTGGGGGCATGACAAGCTGGTCAACGGGGGCAATTCAGACGGACAGAACACTGGCAGGAAAGGTCAACCTGCCCTTCGCAAGGACCAACAGGAACGGGAAGCGCTGGTTGGGACAATCGGGAAAGGCAGGAATCGCGGGAGAAATGCAGGTGCTGGGTGCGAAGATGAACCCAGGACTCCACGGACAGGTGAGGAGAGTGTTCCCGGAGCCGAGGAGTGCCAACGAGCCACACTCCTCGGCTCCGGCGAGTTGCCGCGGGGCGTGCGCGAGCGTGCGCGGATTACTTGCCCTTCTTCGGTGGAGGCACTGCTTCCGGGGGCTCCATGCGCTCCGGGCGCGGGGCCTCGCTGCCAGGCACCAAGGTACGGAGATAACGGGCCATGCCCCAGGCCTCTTCGAGAGTGATGGTCCCGCGGAAGGGGGGCATGCAGGCGCCCCGGCCTTCGAGGGTTGCTCGGACGAGTTGGGCATCGGAGCGACAGGCTTGCCAGCGGGCGTTGGTGAAGTCCGGCACGTCGGGGATGTCCCAGACGCCGCGACCGTCCACGCCATGACAGCGGATGCAGTAGCGGTTGTACAGGCCGACGATCACCCGCTTCTCCTCATCCGGGCTTCGCATCCAGTGCCAGGTGCCGCCGGGCTCGCCGCTCAGTTCGATGTCGCCGATGCCATGCCCCTGGCTGCCGTGGCCGTGGCTGGCGCAGCCTTGGCGGTCGCGCAGGAGCTTGAAGATCGAAGCCCCCAGATCCTGTGTCGGGACGGTGACCAAGACCAGGGCGGCGCCGAGGAGGGTCAAGAAGCCGCTGGCCGCGAAGAACCGCCGCCAGGGTCGCTTGGTGGTTGTCATACTTGGTCTCGCTGAAGGTTACGGGGTTTTCCCAATTTGCCGGCTACCGCTGTGGCCGCAAGTTTGCCGGATCAGCTGGTTCTATCATCGGCTTTCCGGGATAGGGTAAACCAGCGCCGATGGCGATTCCGAGGGGTGTAGATGCTTCAGGCAAACGAAAAGGCCGCTCGGGATCTTTCCGAGCGGCCTTCTTCCTTCCTGGTGATCGCTGGCGAGCCAAAGTGCCCGCGACAGCAGTTCGCGGACGACGCGGCCGTTTCAGGCAAACAATCGGTTCATTCGGCCAATTCCAGCACAATCGACTTCATCACCGGCCGCGTCGCGCAGCGGATCGTGTAAGTCTCCTGTGGCTTGCGGGCGATATGGACATCGCGCCGCGCCTGCCCGTCTTCCTCCCAGGTGTAGGTCACCTTCACCGGCCGGAAGCCGCCAAACGGTTCGCGGTAATCGGCGTCGATGCGGAAGTTGAAAATGCCGGTCGCGTTCCGGCTCGTCCCGGCGAAGCGCACCAGCGCCGCCCGCGTGCCGGCCGGAATCGCGTCGCAGACGACGTACTTGCAATCCCCGGCCGTCGGCCCTGCCGCTCGATCCACCGTCGCCCACGTTTTGCCGCCGTCAAACGATACCTGATAATCCAGCCCATCGCGCTTATCGCGAGCGCGGTAGTGAGTGCCGAAGCGCAGCCGCGCCATGTCGCCGGGCGTCGCGACCGGGAAGGTGATGTGCCCCTTGCCGCTGCCGCCAATGAAGAGGTTTGGCTCGAAGCCGCTCAGCTGCGGGTGGAAGTCGGTGTAGACGAGGTGGTTGCCCTTGTGGGCGAGGTTGGTCGCACCTTCGACCGTCACCGTTCCCTCCGGCGGGCCGGCGCTGAAGGTGATGGTGTTCATCCCCTGCGCGAGCGCCGGCAGCGGCCGCTGGGAGTGCTGGATGTCGTGGACCAGCCGCAACCGCTCCAGCGCGGCCCCGTGGCCGTGCAGCTCGAACTTCAGCCGGTAATCGTAGCGCCGCCGCACCAGTGGCGTCAGTTCCAGGCTCCCCTCACCGGACCGCGTCAGCCGTGCGACCTGCTTCCAGTCCAGCCCGTTGTTGTCCGAGCACGACACCACCACCGAACCGCCGTCGCCGAGCCGCACCACGTATTGCAGTGTCCCCGTCAGGTAGACGTAGCTCGACGGCATGCGCAGCATCAGTACCCCAGGCCGCGCCATGTCCTTGACGCGCGGCGTGCGTTCGTCGAGGTTCTCCGCGACGAGCGCCGCCGTCCGGTATGCGCCTCCTGTTAGCGGCACGTCGTACTCCAGCGTGCCATTGCCGACGCGGCCCGGCGCCAGGTCGCCGTACTTCGGCGTGTAGACCAGGGCGCCGCTGCCGGTTTTCATCGTCAGGCAGCCCGGCGCGCCGTCCTTGCCGTTGACGTGCAATCCCTTGTTCGACCAGTTGCGCGTCAGCCGCTCGCCGGGCCGCAGCTGGATATTGACCTGATAGCCCTGCGCGTAGCCATACTCGTAGAGGAACGGCTTGCCCGCCTTGCCGTAGGTGCCGTCGTACTCCTGCATGGTGGCGTACCAGCCGTGCGTCTTCGCCGGCCACCACCCCTCCGCGTCGTAGAAGGGGCTGCGCGCCAGCAGCACCGGACCGCGCTTCCAGCCGGTCCAGCCATCGGCGCTCTGCATTGCTCGCAACTTTGCGTCGTTGCCCTTGTAGCCGGGGTGCTTCGCGTACCAGTCGCCGATGGCGGCCAGGATCTCCTCGACCGAGGCAATCGTGCCGTCCGCTTTCGGGAAGTAGTTGATCAGTGAGGCGTCGAGCATGTGCCAGGCGCCGTCCCAGTAGACCTCGGGAACGCTGTGAGCGTTGATGCCCCAGCCGCGCGCCTTCAGACCGGCGTAGCGCGCCAGGGCCTCGACATTGGCCGAGGCCACGCTGCAGAACGAGTAACCGTAGACATTGAACATCTTGATAGGATCTTGAACGGCGGCATCGTGCTGCAGGTACTCGCGCGGCGGAACGTCCTGGTGCTGGAACATGACGGTGCTGCGCCACGCAGCCAGGGCCTTGTCGCGGTCGGTCATGCCGTCCTTGAGGAACGACTTCTTCCACGCCTCCATGCTGGAGACGTCATCGACCTTATCCGAGAGCACCTTGATATGGCAGACAACCCCGACCGGAGCGCGCGGCTGGGTGCCGGTCGCCGCCCCGGCGGACGAAGCAGTCAGGCAATGGAGAAGGCAAACAGGCAGGAGTGCGGGGTGCATGGGAGGTTCCTCGTCGCGGTTGGGCGCCTGGCGGTTCCGAGGTCGTATTGTAGGTGATGACACGGCGGCTCAACAGCCGAAAGCGGCGGCTCCTGCATGATTTGCTGCCTGCACGCTGGCCTTCCGGCGGATTCTGCTGCTCTCGACCTGGCGGCGGTCGCGTGAGATAATGGCCAGGTCGGAAGGTTCTCCCCCAAGGTAAGCAGCAGCGGAAACGGAGGCGCGGATCCATGAATCTCATCCCAACCCGGGCGGATTCGCCGAAACCTGCGGAGACCGTGCCACCGCTGCGTCACGGGGACCGGCTCACGCGTGCGGAGTTCGAGCGGCGTTATGACGCCATGCCAGAGTTGAAGAAGGCGGAACTCATTGATGGGGTGGTCTACATGTCTTCCCCTGTCACCAACGACCACTCCTCGGCACATGCGACCCTGGGCGGGTGGCTGGGGTTGTATCGCATTGACACGCTCGGCGTCGTCGGTGGCACCAACGGCAGCCTGCGTTTGGATCTGAAGAACATGCCGCAGCCGGACGTCTTCTTGCGCATTGAGGAGCCGTATGGCGGTCAGTCCCGCATCGACGCAGAACACTACGTCGAAGGCGGGCCAGAGTTGGTCGCAGAGGTGGCGGTCAGCAGCGCCGACTTCGACCTCAAGGTCAAGTTGCCGCTCTACGCCCGCCACAAGGTGCGTGAATACCTCGTCTGGCGTGTCGCGGACAAGGAGATTGACTGGTTCGTTCTGCGGGGCAGCAAGTACGGGCGACTGCGACCGGGAGCGGATGGGCTGTATCGCAGCAAGGTCTTCCCCGGCCTGTGGCTCGCTGCCCAGACCCTCCTCGGTGGCGACCTGAAGGCGATGGCGGCCGCGGTGCAGCACGGTGTGGGGAGTCCCGAACACGCCGCCTTCGTTCAGAAACTCCAACGCAAGGCGGCCCGCAAACGACCGTGACCGCGCGACTCGTATCCCTTGAGGCCATGCACTCCAGCGCTCCCGCAATCTGTGTCCTCGGCGACGTTCACGGGCACCTGCAACTTGCCCTGTGTATCGCTGCGCGCTGGCAGCGCGCCCTCGGGGTCGCCTTCGACGCGGTCTTTCTCTGCGGCGACGTCGGCACCTTCACCGAGGACAGCCAACTCGACAGTACCACACGCCGTCATGGCAAAGCCAATCCCTGTGAGTTGGAATTCCTGTCGCAGTGGTCTTTGCGGCCGCAAGCGCCCTGGCTGCACAAGATCTTCGCCCCCATCGACGAGGGCGGTCTTGGTCTCGTTTGCCCCGTCGCGATGGTTCACGGCAACCACGAAGGGTTCACCCATCTTGCCACCCTCGTGTCTGGTCCCCTCCCTGCCGTGCCTGTTGGCATCATGGAATTGCCGGCGGTGGACAGTGCGGGGCACCTTCGGTATTTGCCGAGTGGCTGGAAGTGCGTGACGCCGGCTGGGCTGGTCGTCGGTGGCATCGGCGGCATCGAGCGCGGCCAGCGCTACGCTGATTACCACGCGCTGGCGTACCTCGATGAGGCGGCGATTCTCCACTTGTTGGAGGGCGGCCGCTTCGACCTGCTCATCACGCACCAGGGGCCGGCAGCTGTTCAGGGCGACCACGGCTCGAAGGCGCTGCAACTGCTGCTCGACGCCGAGATCGCCCGCGTCTGGTGTCACGGCCATTCCACGCCCAACCCGGTGATCGGTACGGCCGGGCCGCACGGGGCCACGACGGTCGTGCCGCTGCGCGACATCGCGTTTGCCAGCAAGGGACCGCACGCCGAGGATCCCGGCGAGGACGGTTGGGCGTGCATCACGTTTGGTCAGGATCTCACGGTGCGGCGCGAGCGGCCGGACTTCTGGCGCGATTACCGCCGGCGCAAATGGCGGCAACTTCCCGATGGCCGGCTCGTCTGCCCCGATCTCGCAGAGGGCGTTTGACTGGCGCAGGATGCGCGGCCCGCAAACTCCCCGCCATTGATTGGCCCCAACCGGTCTCGATCTGTCCTGCTGGCCTTCTCCTGAGGGCACCTGAACAAGATAATAGTCGGTATGAAGATCCTCCACACGGCGGACTGGCATCTGGGCGACCGTCTGGGACGGCAGGACCGTACCGAGGATCTCCAGCGCGCCGTCGAGCGCGTGGCGCGGCTGTGTGAGGAGCACGCGGTCGAGGTCTTGCTGGTCGCCGGCGATCTGTTCAGCGAAGCGAGCCGGCCGGACAGCCTGCGCGCCTCGATCGCGCACTTGCAGGCGACCTTCGGCCGCTTCCTGCTCAACGGCGGCAGCATCCTCGCCCTGACCGGCAACCACGACAACGAAAACTTCTGTCAGACCTTGCGCCTGGTGATGGATCTTGCCGCCCCCGCGTCGGGCCAGCCCGGCAAACTCCTCCCCGCCGGCCGTCTTTACCTCGCCACCGAGCCGACCTACCTGCGCCTTGCTGATCGCCACGGCCAGCAGGTGCAGTTCATCCTGATGCCCTATCCGACGCCGGCGCGCTACCTCTGCGACGAGGAAGCGCAGAAGTACGCCAGCCTCGAAGAGAAGAATCAGCGACTCAAGGTCGCCTTTGTCCGCAAACTGCGCGCGATCCAGGAAGAGGCGGCCTTCGACCGTACCTTGCCGACCATCCTGGGGGCGCACGTCCACGCCCAGGGCGCGACGCTGCCGAGCCTGTTCCGCATCAGCGATCAGGAGAGCATCGTCTTCGAGGAGAACGAACTGCCGGACCACCTCACTTACATTGCTCTCGGCCACATTCACCGCGCCCAGGCGCTGCGCGGCCTCACGCATATCCGTTATTGCGGCAGCATCGAACGCCTCGACCTGGGGGAAGCGCGCGACGATAAGGGGGTTGTACTCCTTGAGGTCGGGCCGCAAGGGTTGTGCGGCGAGCCGATCACCTTGCCGCTGGAGGCGACGCCGGTCTATTCCATCGACGTCAACGATCCGCAAACGGAGATTCCCGCGCTGGCAGATCGTTATCCCGACGCCGACCGCGCCCTGGTCAAGCTCCAATTCACCTACACCGCCGGCAGGGACAGCCTCGAAGAAATCCTGCGCGACCTGGAGAAGATCTTTCCAAAGTGGTACGACCGCAAGTGGACCGAGGCGGGGTCACTGGGCCAGCCACTCACGATCGATGAGGTGGGCCGCCACAAGAGTTTCGAGGACACGGTGCGCGATTATCTGCGGCAGGAACTCATCAATCACCCCGACGCTGTTCGCGACGCCGTGCTGGCGCGGGCCGAGGCGCTGCTCACGCAGCTGGAATAGAAGGAAAAAGGCAAAAGGAAAAAGAAGGGGATCGCCGGGTTTTCTTTTTTCCTTTTTCCTTGGAGATTCACATGATCCCGCAACGGGTAACTCTGAAGGGCTTCCTCTGTTACAAGGACGAGCAAGAGATCAACTTCGACGGCTCGTCGCTGTGGATGCTGGCGGGGATGAACGGCAGCGGCAAATCGAGCATCTTCGACGGCGTCACCTACGCCCTGTTCGGCCACCACCGCGGCGGCGGCCACGACGCCCACGAACTCATCAACAAGGACAGCGAGAAGGCCAGCGTCACCTTCGAGTTCAGTCTCGACGGCGAGCGCTACCAGGTCCATCGCACCCTGCAGCGCACCAAGCAGGGCAAGAGCCGCACTACGCAGCAGATCTATCACTGGACGCAGCTCGAGTCCTGGGAGGCGGTCGAGGGGACGAACCTGCGCACCGGCTTCGATGAATGGATCCAGGACAATATCGGGCTGAGTTACGAGACGTTCACCTCGTCGGTGCTGCTGCTGCAGGGCAAGGCCGAAAAACTCCTCGACTCGACCGCCAAGGGCCGGTTTGAGGTGCTGGCGGGCATCGTCGATCTGGATCGGTTTCAGCGCCTCCACGAGGAGGCCGACGAGGAGCGCAAGACCCTCAAAGCGACCGTCGAGTCGCTGGCCGACCGCCTCGCCGCCATTCCCGAGGTCAGCGCGCTCGCCTTGATCGAGGCGGAGACAGGCATCGCCGAAACCGAGGCCGTCCGCGAGCAGGCGCAGCAAGAAGTGGAGCGCTGGCAGATCCGGGAGATCCAATCGCGGCAGTGGGCCGACCTGCAAGGGCGCCTGGCTGGGGTGCAGCAGCGTCTGCGCGCGGCTCAAGATCTGGCGGCCGACGGGCCGGCCATCGAGCAGGCGGTGGACCGTTTGCGCGAACTGCGCGACGTAATGCCGAAACTGCAAACGCTCCTGGAGCAGCGCAGCCAGATTCAGGTGTCGCAGACGCGGACGGAGGAACTGGAAAAGCAGAGGCAGCAGGGCGAGGCGAAACTGGCTGAGCAGGACGAGGCGCTTACCCAGGCGCAGGATCGGCGCGCTCACCTGCAAGGGGAGATCCTCGCGGAAGACGCGAAACTGCGCACGGTAGCGGACGACTACCGCCGGATGACGGCCCTGATGGAGAAACTGAAGGAATACGAACGGCAGGAAAACGATCTCAAAAGGCTACAAGAGGAACTCGCTCGGATGGCCGCCGATCCCGCCGCGGCGGTCGAGAAGGCGCGGGAGATGCACGAGGCCCTGGATGCCCTCGCACGGTCGCTGCCGCTGCTGGCGCGCTTTCAGGGCTTGCGCGACGATCTGCGTCAGGCAACGGTGAAGGAGAAGGCCGCCAGCGAGGCGCGGCAGGCGACTCAGCAGCGCGGCGAACAGCTCAAGGCCGAGGTGGAGCGGTTGCGGCTGCAGGTCGAGGAGGCGACGCACGCCCGGCAGGAGGCGGACGAGGAAGCGACGCGGACGCGCACCTTGCAGGAGCAGGCCCGACAGAGCCTGAACGACTTGCACCTGCTGCGGAAGGCCAAGGTGTGTCGCCATTGCGGCCAGACGCTGACGCCCGCTCACGTCGCCGAGGAAAAGGAGCGGCGCACGCGCGAGGTAGTCGCAGCCGACGAGCAGGCCAGGCAGACCGCTGCCGCGCAGAAGGCGGCGCGCAAGCAGGAAACCGAGTTGACGGCCGCGCTGACCACGGCGCAGAAGGCACTCGGCGAAGCGCGGGAAATCTGGATCAAGGAGAAAACGGAGGCGGAACAGGGGCGTAAGGACATTGACCGTTTGCAGCGGGAGTGCGGCCAGGCGTACGCC
>DASPXY010000609.1:0-2414 GCA_035637055.1 Gemmataceae bacterium
TGGCAGTCGATCCGGACAGCAGCGTCAACTACCAGCCGGAGTTCGAGGTCCGAATGGCCCGGCAGGGGTGAGGCCGGATCAGGCGGCCGAGACGACGCTGCTGTCCGGATCCACTACACATGCAAGCGGCCCACTGGCAGTACCGATCGCATCGTCCGCTCATAGCCGCTATCCGCAGGTCCCTCAACGACACGGCCGTTCGGTGGCCTAGGAGCTGCTCACCCCAAGCGAGCGAAGGAGCGCCTCTCGTAGAAATGAGCATGCGAAACAGCGGGTAGTTCGCTCATCCACCTCGGACGGTGAACCCCCGGATTAAAAGGCCGCAGCTACCCGCCGCATCCACCCCCACCAGACTCCACCAGCCACACGAATGGCCCCACCGGCCGCCTGAATCCCCACCGATCGCCGCGAGTTCGCGTCACGAAACGTGTCACGCGCCATCGGCCATTCGTCTGCGCTGGCACGTTTGTCGGGGAGGGCGCCCGGAGCAGACTTCGACGGGCGCCCTCCCCCCGACTCGATCAGCCCTCCTGCCCGCTGACGTCGTGCGGTGTCTCGTCGGTCACCTGCGAACAGGTGGTCTTGGTGATCCGGGTGGTGGCCCGGCGCAGGCTCGGCCCGACGATCTCGGCCAGCACCCGCTGCGCGGTCCGCTTCTCACCAGACTGCTGGTCGGCCCACGCCCCCGTGGTCACCGTCCCGTGCACGAAGACCCGATCCCCCGTCGCCAACGACTGAGCAGCGTTGACGAACGGCTCTCGACCCCCAAGGAAGGGATCATGAGAGCGGCTCAGGCGCGAATCTGCGGCTGTTGACCGAGATCCGGCTGGTGAGACTGTTAGGAGTCAAGAGCTTGGAGGCCTGATAGAGGTAGGCCTCCGGCGACGGCGTCAGCACACCGTCCCTTGTCTGCCTGTGCTTGCGCCAAATCGTCCATGCCCCGAAGGCGATGCCCGCGGCCGCGGCGAGTGGCTGCGCGAGCGTAAGACCAGCCGCGGCGAGCAGCGCGGCAGCTCCCGCCGGGAGAGCGAAGCTGGTGCCGATCGTGCTCTCCACGGTGTCGATGCCGGCGCGCCTGAGGTCACTACGGAGGCGATTGAGCCTCGGCGCAAGTGTCTTGTCGTACTCATTCTTAAGGTGCCGCTCAACCTCACGAACGTCAGTCACGTCGTTGAGGTAGGCGAGACTGGCCGTGAGTTTGGCGATCTCCGCCTGGAACATGCCACGCTCCTCGGCATGGCGGTTCCGAAAGTCGACGATCTGGGCGGCGGGGATGGTCGCAGGCGAGGCTGGCACAACATAAGTCAGTGCCAGGAAGGCCATCTGCTGCTCAACCTCGCGACCCTGGCGCCTGGGGGCGAGCGCAGGCTGCGCCAGCAGAGCCGCCGCCAGTCGCTCCATAGTGAGGCCGGATACGGCGATGTGATCAAACGGCTCATCAGTCAGAGGATGGGCGCCCACATCCCGCGCCATCGCTTCGGCGAGAGACATCATGTAGAGGTTGGCGAGCCTCGGATGCATCCCGATCCAACGAGGATCGCCCGTTCGACTGGTAACCAGTTGGCACGCAAACAGATCGCTGAGAAGCTCGTTACCAATCTTCTCCTCGAACACGTAGGCGAGCTTTGGGTCACTTCCGGTAGGCGCGTACAGGCTGGTGTACGGATCCTCGGGCCACTCGGCGCGTCTGTCGACTCCGAACTGGGCACGCAGGGTGTCCCCATGCGCAGCAACAAGGTCACGAAATGCTGGCGCGATACTAAACGCCCACCGCGTCGGCGATTCGTTCTGGACAATCTCGGCGTCGATGAGGCATTCACCTCGTCGCTGTCGCGCAAGCGGGCGCCACTCGGCACGATGCGCTTCATGCCGTCCCAGTACAGCGCCGTGAGCTTGAGCCAGCCCTCATCTTTGAAGTGGATGAAGGGATAGTAAAGCCCAAAATAAGTGACCATGTCGCCCACCCGCTCCCGCCCCGCCGACAACCCAGTCACATCCTAAAGCGGGGACAGACCGCGACGCAGCACTGAATCCAATCATCTCAGTACTCCAGCACGAGCACCTCATCGGCCCGGGCCGACTGCGATAAGTGTCTCTCCCCGCGGCCGAAGCCAACCTGGCTCGCATGGCACGCCGCAACGAGAGCCCGCGCGGCGCCCCGTCCGTCTAGCCGACAGCGGTCATCGGCCCGCATTGGCGCCGCATGGCTAGCTTCGTGATCGCCGGCGTCGACGCGAGACCGGGACCGGCCGCCCTGCGTCAATGTACGGCTGAAGGACCTTGCGAAGCTGGTTCGCGTTCTTGGCCATCAAGTCGATCTCATAGGACTTGCCATCGAGGCTGAACCCTGATCCACCGACGCTGATTTCGGGGTGCTGGTTCGCGTGATTTCGAGCCGCGGTTCTTGGTGGGCT
>DASPXY010000610.1:0-6381 GCA_035637055.1 Gemmataceae bacterium
GATCATCAACGAGTTGGCCGGGTCGGGGGGCGATTACCTGCCCTGGGCATTCCGGCGCTTCAAACTCGGGCCGCTGGTCGGCAAGCGTACCTGGGGCGGGCTGGTGGGCATCGGTGGCTATCCGCCGTTGCTCGACGGCGGGACGGTGACGGCGCCGCACTTCGCGTTCTGGACGCCGGAAGGCGAGTGGGAAGTCGAGAATCGCGGCGTCGCGCCGGACATCGAGGTCGAGCACGACCCGAAGGCCGTCCGCGCGGGCCGGGATCCGCAACTGGAGAAGGCGGTCCAGTTGGTGTTGGAAGCGTTGGAGAAAAACCCTCTGCCAAAGGCGAAAAGGCCCGCCTATCCGAACTACCATCCGAAGGCGAACGCCGAGGGCGGGCTCACGCCCCCCGCCGGCGTCAAGGACCAGTCGTTCCACTGGCCTTCGTTCCGCGGTCCCGGCGGCTCGGGCATCGCCGAGGGTCAGCACCCTCTTCCCTGCCGGCATAATAGCGTAATAGTGGCTGCGGTGATGCGCTGGGTTTGACAAAGCTGCGTGGCGGGTTCGCACCGCACCGGCGGCTTACCTCCGACCCTGCTCACGGGGCTTCGAGACGGTCCAGAGATTCCCTGGCTGCCTGGGTGAGCCGCGCACCTACGCGACCTCGCGCCAGTTTCCCCACGAGCGGCGGGAAGGCAGCGAGGTTGCGATCAACGGGCGGTTGCTGCTGCGCCCGCTGGCGTGGCAGGGAGCAGTCGAGTTAGTAGACTTGGTCGATCTGAAAACAATCCTGACGGTCTATCCGGTGCCGTCCGGCAAGGATCTCGGCTGGGTGGCGCACACGCCGGACGGTCTGTGGGATGCCTCGCCGGGTGCCGAACGCTACGTCGCGGTCGTCGGCCCTGAGGGGTTCGCCGACGAGCGCACACGCAACGCCCGCCGCGATCAGGCGACCATCCAGGCTCGTCTCAGGAGCCTGTGGAAGGCGCCAACCAAGTAGCCGGCTTCGCTCCCAGAGTAACCATTCACCGGCCGGAAGTGACAAGCGGACAGCAGGAGAGTGTGCCCGAGCGTTGGCCTGGACCCGTTCAGGAGGTCCGCGAAGGCCCCTGCGTGTGGGCCAGCCCGGGCACTTGGCGACGGCCACATTCCTGCACCCATTATTGCCCGACAAGGCGCCATTTTTTCGTAAAGGGCACAGTGGAGTTCCAGCCGCTCGGCGATCGGCCGGGTCTGGGTTTTGCTTTGGGTACGGGTGCTGCAACGCCTGAAGAAGGAACAGGTTCGCCGGTCAGCAAAAACCCAGCGTGGCTCCGTTGCCTGCGCGCCCATCTCGGCTAGAATCCCAAGCGCGGCATATTGCCACTCCGCAATGCGATCATGCTGGTGGAGATGCGATCAGTCGGGACAGACTGTGAGCCAAGCAGCAGGAGCCCGTTCAATGACAGACGACCGGATACTCGAATTGATGGATCTGGCAGTTGCGACTGCGGAGAAATCGGTTCCGGAAGATAAGCGGATTCACCCTAAAGTGGGGGCGGTGCTCGCAAGGGAGGATGGCGAGCTCCTTCTCGCTATCTTCCGCAACTACGATGGCAACGGTAATCACGGCGAGCATTGCTTGTTTGCTGAGGCGAGACGGCTCGGAGTTGACGTTCGCGGATGCACGCTGTTTGTAACGCTTGAACCATGCACTCGTCGTGGAGTGGGGAAGACGCCTTGCGCCGTGCAAGTAGCACAGAGTGGGATCAAACGCATCTATATCGGGACTCTTGACCCCAATCCGCACATCACGGGACGAGGAGAGTCGTTCCTTCTTCCGTACCTTGAAGTAGAACGGTTCCCCTACAGTAAGCAGAAGGTGCTGTTTAAGGCAAACCAGGCCTTTTTCGACCAGCACCGGCATGAACACATCCCCGCTGTCTCCCTGCGCACAGATGAGGAAACGCCTGGGGCAAATCCACAGCTGCTTGCTGGCCAACGTGAAGGCATTCTGCAACAAACAATGGAGTTGATGACGGGTTCCCAAGGGTCAATCTGGATCATGGCCGGGAGACTGTCCTGGCTTCGCGAACTCCAACTGGCGCTTGTGCTCGCAGCAATGCGTGGGAGAGAAATCCGTCTGCTCTGTAGTGTCCCAGAAGCCGATCCTCAAGATTTCTCTTCGCTTCAGCGTGTCGCCTCGGCGAGCGGCTGTGCCGTGGCCATTGGCCCCGACCTGTTCTCGACCCGCTTTACCTTAACTGAACCGAGGTCCTCGAAGGCAGCCATGATTGCGGTGGAGGAGGCACCGGCCCTACATGCCCTGATGTTTAAATCGCCCCACGAGAAGGGTTTGCTGGAATCGGCCGCAATGTTATTTGAACAGAACTGGGAGCGATCTCGTAACTTGGCCAAGGCCCAATACCCAAAGTGGGTGCCGCTATCCGAGGGAGAGGTTATCGCTGCGCTCCAGCGCGGCGTCCCGTGTTACGCGGGTGCTCGATTTAGTCTGCAGCGAATTCCACTCGATGCGACGCGCCCTCTTTCCGGTGCATTGGAGCGACTGAAGTTAGCTAGACTTCGCGTGCTAGAAATTCTGCTCCGCGAATACGGGGTGCCACGGTTAGGGGTCATAGAGCAGTCTCCCTGGCCAATCATTCCTCCAGTGGTTGAAGCCCAGGCAGACCGTACCCTCGTCGTTATCGATGGCGCTCACCGTGTGTATACGGCTCTTGAGCGCGGGGAGGAGCAGCTTGAGGCCATCATCGTCGAAGGGGTGTCGGCTCCTCTTCCTGCCGAACGGCGCCCAAATTGGGATGGAGTGAAAGTCCTGACGCCCAAACTGCCTCGCGCACAACGGTACCAGGGCTATGCAGAGGCTCACTTCAGGCCTATAAGCGATGCCCTCTCAGCCTTGAGGCGGTAAGCGATGTTGTTCTGCGCCTCAGGTGTCGTGTAGAAGTGGGTCCCGTCCCGAATGTCGCGGACTTTAGACCTAACTGTGGAACTGTAACGAGTTAACGAAGGATGGCCTGCCTCGGTAAACTGAGGGTAGCAACACACCTCACCGCCAAGGAGGCCATCCATGGCTCATGCTACCCGTGTACTCCTCGCCGAAATTCTGGCGCTCCTCAAGGTTGAAATGGATGCAGGAATTCGTCCCTTCCGACCTGACATGAACGAGCGCGTGAACTGGAGTATCGCCACCAACCCCCTGCATTTCCGGGATCGTTATCCTCGACTCTTCTGCTCCGATGCTGATGAGACACCGGGGAGTTCCAACCTCTTGCCCGCACAGTCTCTCGAATGTACCACCAAGAGCGCGCACCACGAACGCCGGTCGAGACGAGCGAGGGGTCATCGTGAGATGGTATGAGACGAGATCCCATCCCCCTTCCTTCATTCTCTCAGAGCGCACAGGCGTACACAAGCCCACAATGTCGTTGTCCTGACGCTGCGAGCTTGTGTTGCGCGTTTGCTTGTGGCGGAGCAGGATGCGGGTCAGTTTGCCGGCACGTAGCGTTCATAGCGGTAAGTCAGCCGCTTGGCCTCCCCGGGCGCCAACTCGACCGCCCAGCGGACCGTGCCCGACCGCTGCAACAACTGCAGCTGGGTTGGGTCGCTCGCCTTCACGCCACCGTCGGAGGCGTCGATCGGCCGGCCCGTCACTTTTGTCGTGATGACCACCTTCGCCGCGCGCTTCTCGAAGTTCTTCAGGCGCAATTCCCCTTCCAGCGTGACCAGGTCATAGAAGGTGTTGTGCGAGGGCGAATGTGCGCGAAACTTGCGATCCACCTCCGCCTCGGTCTTCTCGTGGGCAATGTTGATCGCCGCCGTCACCGGCAACTCGGCCTTGCCGCCGCGCGGCGTGTAGCGGAGCAGATCCTCCGTCAGCGGCCGGTCGCCGCTGACCGCCAGGCACGGCCCCGTCGTCCAGGCCGTCGCGCCCTCGTTCGGCAGCACCAGGAAATGCTGCATCTGCTCGGGCGGCGACCAACGATAGATATGTCCATAACGGATCGTTTTCGTGAATAGCGTCACGACCGCGCGCTCGCCGCGGCGGACCGTCATGTCCTTGCGAGTGTAGACGGTGTAGTCCGAGCCTGCGGCGCTCTCCAGCACCGGCAGACTGCTGACAGCATCCTTGAGCTTGCCGGGCGCTTCGCCGACGGCCTTCTCGACCACGCCGTGGCCCCCGACCGGATCGAATTGCTGGGACACGTTTGCGTTGGTGACGATGTGAGCGCGACTCGTGATCTGCGAGGACAGGCCCGGTGGGGCAACGCCCGCCCCGATGGTGCGGACAACCTGGCCGACCGCCACCGGAGCCATGTACTTCATGTGGGCGAAGTGCGGTACGCCGACGACGAAGTTGACGTCGCAGTGGATGAGATCCTCGGCCTCGTTGATCAGGGTGCCGCGCAAGGTCAGTTCGCCGGTCGTCTCATCGACGACGCGCAGGGTGTACTCCGGTATCCAGGTGATGCCCTCGCGCAGGTAGGCCATACCGACGCGCGTCTTCGCGGGGGACTTGTTGCCGTCCGCGCTGACGTGGATGCGCAGCGGCAGTTCGAGAACCTGGGCGCGGCTGATGCTCTCGACGTGGACGGCAAAGTTGCTGGTGGCGGTTTCGAGGACGACAAAGTCATCGCCGACGGAGACGAGCTTGCCGGCGGCGGTCTGATCGGCTCCTTTGTGCCGATAGGTGAGTTGCACGTTCATCTTCAGCACCGTACGCAGGCGAGCCCGCTTGCTGGCGGCGTCGCGGGGTGCATCGACGCCGTCGAACTCGACGACCTCGCCCGGACCGGAGCCGACGATGTCAACAACTTCGTCCTTGTTCGTCGAGAAGATCATGAGGGTGCCGAAGGCGGCGGGCGGGATTTCCTTGGCCACGAGCCAGCCGTCGTGCAGGGCGGCCTCGCCCTCGCGCAGGAAAAAGCCCATGCCGTTCTTGAAGACAGCGACGGATTTGGTGCGCGGCTGCCAGATCCGCGGATTGGCATCGGGCGGCTCCGGAGCCTTGGCCTTCTCCTGGGCGCGGAGTAGGATGGGCTGCACCAGGGCAAGAACGCCGAGAAACCCCAGCAAAGCGATGCGACGACACACGGGACGGTCCTCCTCGGGGGAAGCGCGGGCTGCCGCGCACCATGCTGGTGAGGACCACAGCAGCCGCGAACGAGGTGGATTCTAACCCGCGACGGCCTTGGGACCGCGCAACACCTCTGTAACAAGGGGCAGCGCAGCCCTGGGGACTCCAACACTCACCTTCAGCAACAGGGGGCTTCCCATGAACAGCGCTCTTCACCTTTGCGCTGGTCTTTCCCAGCAAGGGCACAGAACGGTGCCGATCCTGCGGCGTGTCGTCTGGCCGCTCGCGCTCGCAGTTCTCGTCGCAGCCACTTTCGGCGTAGGTCGCCTCGGCGCCCAGGATGCGAGCCAGGAGAAGACGGCCCAGGCCGAGATTGACGCACTGCGGAAGCAGGTCAAGATGCTGCAAAAAGAGATCGAAGAACTACGAAAAGTTGTCGAAGAGAAAACCGTAGAGGCCGCCCGGGAGCGGCAACGTCACGAAGAACTGCGAAAAGTAGCTGAGGAGAGATTCCGCCAGGCGTCCAGGGTGCTTGAGGAACTGTTCCGGCAACTCGACCCGAGGGAGGCTCAACCGCCCGCGGCCGAAAAAGAACGGCTCAAGGCCGCTCTGAAGGCCTATCGGGAGGCCCTGGAAAAGCGCGGCCAGGAGAAGGACGGCAAGGAGGAGCCCGGGAAGGAGCAACTTGAGAAGGCCCAGACGCTGCAGCGGAAGGCAGATGAGCAAATGAAGGCCGGCCAGCTCGTCGAGGCGGAGGCGACTTACCAGCAAGCGATCCAGCTGCGGCAAAAACTGGTGGTCGATTTCCCAGCCGTCCCCGTTCACCGGCTCGAACTGGCCCGCATGAACAACAGCCTGGGTGAGATGCACACCTTGACAGGGCGCTACAAGAAGGCCGAACCCCCACTCCGGAAGGCCACGGCTCTCTTGGAGAAGTTGGCGGCGGAGGTCCCCGACAGCCGCATGTGGGGACCGGAGTTGGTCCGCAGTTACCAGCAACTCGGTCAACTGTACCAGGCGTCGGGCAAGGCCAAGCAGGCGAAGGAAATGCTGCAAAAGGCGAAGGTTCTCGAAAGGTCTCTGGACAAGGAGTCGAAGTAACCAGCGCACCGTCTGCCTGCACCCCGCCGCTCGTTCAGCCCTTTCGCTCCATTGCGGAGGGATTTAGGCAGGCGGCTTCTGGAACAACGCGGCCAGCTTCGCCGCCTCTGCCTTGGCGTCGTGCATCGCTCCCGCCCGGACCGCGCCCGCCTTCCCCATCTGCTCCAGACGTTCGAGCGGGGCCTGCAACACCTGACGCAGCGCCTCGGCAAGAGCATCCACC
>DASPXY010000611.1:0-8198 GCA_035637055.1 Gemmataceae bacterium
CCGACTGCCCGATCGCCCCGCGCCGCACTGGTTGGACGGGGTTGTATGCCGTTCCTGCAGACCAGGGAGCCGGACAAACGCCGGACCTCCCGGCACTCCTGCAGACGCACGGGATTCCGTACCCTCTCATTCGTTCGTCGGACCTCGTCGGTGGTCTCGACCGCCTCTCGGACGCCGAGCGCTGGCTGCTCTGGGTCGAACTGCCGAACCTGGCTCCACCCTGGCACGTCGCGCCGCGGTTCGTTCGCCGCTACTTCACCGAGGAAGAAGAAGCCGACGAAGAGCCGCTCACGCCGTTGACGAAACCACCCATCGGGCCAATCGACGTCGATGATTTCACCTTGACGGATCGCTTGCAGTCGACCTATGCGGCAGCGGTGACGCAGCTGGACGACGAGATGGGGGCCATCGTCGAGGAGTTGGAACGCAGGGCGCTGCTGGACGAGGTGCTGGTCGTCTTCCTGTCCGACCTCGGCCTGCCGCTCGGCGAGCACGGCATCGTCGGCCATTCCCATCCCTGGCCGCACGATGAGTTGATCCACCTGCCGTTGATCGTGCGGCTGCCGCGTGCGGCTGAGGCTGGCCGGCGCATCGCGGCGTTGACGCAGCCCGTCGATCTGATGCCGACCCTGCTGGAGTGGTTCGGTCTGCCGGCGCTGCCAGGCCACGGCCAGAATTTGTTACCGCTGATGCACGGCGAGATCGAGCAAGTGCGCCCTTATGCGGTCTCCCTTGTGGCGATAGGCGAAGCCGAGGAATGGGCGTTGCGCACACCCGAATGGGGCCTCGTGTTGCCGGTCCAGGTGCCGCCCGAAGACGCCGCACGAGGGCCGCAACTCTATGTCAAGCCGGATGATCGCTGGGAGGTGAACAACGTCGTGCAGCATCACCTCGAACTCGCCGAAGGGCTGGAGCGGACGCTGCGCGGCTTCGTCGAGGCCGTGCGGCTCGGGACGGCGCTGCCGCCGCTGCCGGAGTTGGAGTCCCGGCTTTAGCCGGCGACGGCACCGGCTAAAGCCGGGACTCCAACTCTGGTAGTGGCGCAAACCATCTCCCGCGAAATGCCCGTTCTTGATAGGATGTGTTCGTCCGCTGTTGAGACCTCCACAAAAGAAGGTGTGGCCATGACAACGCGCGCAGTACACTGGCACGAGGGCATGTTCATCCGCCCGCAGCACTTCCAGACCGCCCAGCGCGACTGGGCTTACCTCGTCGATCGCAGCGAAAAGTGGGACGTGCATTACAACTGGGGCCTGCGCGCCATCGAACTCGATCTCGACGCCCTGGCCAACTATCGCGGCGTCGTGCGCTCCCTCCGTGCCCGCCTGCGCGACGGCACCCTCCTCGCGATTCCCGAGGACGGCCTGTTGCCAGCTATCGACCTGAAAGAGGGCTTTACCAGCGAAAGTAGCCTGACCCTTTACCTGGCCATCCCCGTCCTGCACCTCGGCCGGGCCAATATCGGCGCCGATGGCGCCCGTTTCCGCGTCGATACCCAGGAACTGGAGGACGAGAACACCGGCGTCAATCCGCAGGCGGTTCAGGTGCGCCTGCCCAATGTCAAGTTGCTGCTGTCCAACCAGGACCACACCGGCTACGAGGTGCTGCCCATCGCGCGCATTCAGAAATCGTCGCGCGCCGAGGCCACGCCGGAGTTGGACACCAGCTACATTCCGCCGGTGCTCGCCTGCGACGCCTGGAAGCCGCTCGCCGCCGACATCCTGCAGGGCGTCTACGACCGCATCGGCAAGAAGATCGAGATCCTGGCCGGCCAGGTCACGTCGCGCGGCATCACCTTCGACAGCCACGCCCAGGGCGATCCGCTTATCTTCGCCCAGCTGCGCGAGCTGAACGAGGCGTACGCTCCACTCGGCATTCTCGCCTTTGCCCAGGGAGTTCATCCACTGACGGCGTACATCGAACTGTGCCGTATCGTCGGGCAACTGGCGATCTTTGGGGGCACACGGCGCCCGCCGGAGTTGCCGCGCTACGACCACGACGACCTTGGGGGCTGTTTCTTCGGGATCAAGCATCACCTCGACGCGCTGCTGAATATCTTCGTCGAGCCGGAGTACAAGGAACGGCCGTTCCTCGTCGCTGGTCTGCGGATGCAGGTCACGCTCGAACCGGCCTGGCTGGCGTCGGATTGGCAAATGTACATCGGCGTCCGCAGTCCGCTGGAGCCGGAGGAGTGCATCCGCCTGCTGACGCGGCCGGGGCAACTCGACATGAAGATCGGCAGTTCGGAGCGCGTCGATACGATCTTCCGCATGGGCGAGGCGGGGCTGCGCGTGGTTCACAGTCCCCGGGCGCCGCGGGCGCTGCCATCGATTCCCGGGCAGATTTATTTCCAGGTGCAGCGCGATGCGTCGCCCAGCGAGTGGCAGGATGTGCAGCGGTCGCTGACCCTGGCCATTCGGTTGAACGAACGGCTGATTGCGGGTAACATCCAGGGCCAGCGGGTGCTGACGATCAAGGCCGGCGGGCAGACGACGACCCTCGAATTCACGCTGTACATGCTGCCGGCCGACAGCAAGCAGGCGTAGTCGCGCTGCGCGAGGGGCGAGTGGTTAGGAATGGCTGTTGTGGCACGGTCTCCTGACCGTGCCACCTCGCCTGACCGAGACGCTGTTGTGGCACGGTCTCCTGACCGTGCCACCTCGCCTGACCGAAGGTCTCCTCTCACTCTTGGAGACCTGCGGTCGCAAGCCGTGGCACGGTCGGGAGACCGTGCCACAACAGGAGGGGAGAAAGAATGGCGGCAAACCAAGGCAGAGATGAAGCCGAGCGATGAAGGAAGAACTCAGCAATTTGGTCCACCCGGTGATTGCCCATGCGCTGGGCGTCAAGCAACGGCTCGACCGCGGCGAGACGCTGCACATCGACACCGAACAGTCAACCCTGAAGGGTCTGCTGCTGCCTGAAGTGGACGCTCAGCGCAACGCAGACTTCGGCGGCGACGGCTTCCACGAACCGCGGGGCGCCCCCGACCGCGACGACGAGGCATCGGCTCGCCGCGCCCGTTTCCTCGGCGTCCGTTACGCGCTCGCGTGCTGGCTCGATGAGCTGTTCGTCGTCTACTCGCCCTGGAGCCAGGACTGGAACGAACGCAAACTGGAAGTGTCGATGTACGGCAGCAACGATCGGGCCTGGCGCTTCTGGGAACAGGCTCGACTGGCGGAGGCGCGGCCCACGATGGACGCTTTGGAGGTCTTCTTTCTCTGCGTCCTGCTGGGTTTCCGCGGCGAGCTGCGCGAGCGGCCCGAGCAGCTCAACGCCTGGGTGGTGGCCAGGCAGGCGCAGCTGACGCGGGTGGGCGAGGACTGGCCGCACCCGCCCGAACTGGATCCGCCCACCCACGTGCCGCCGCTGCGCGGCCGGGAACGCTTTGCCCGCGTCGTCTACGTTGGTGCCTTGGCCCTGCTGGTGCTGTTGCCGGTCGTCGTCTTCTCCCTGGTCCAGCGCCTCGGGCAGTGACCAACGAGGTTCTGTTTGTAGTCCCGCCTTCAGGCGGAGCAGTCCATTGCCGCCTGAAGGCGGGACTACGAACAAGAGGCCGCCTCAACTCGCGCTTGCGAGGATCCGTGCGATGGGCTTCTTCGGCAGTATCTGGCGCTTGCTGCGGAACATCCTTGTGCCCATGCAACCGCGCCCGCCCGTCCTCCCGTACGCGGCGGAAATCGAAAGGGCGCGAGCCGCCGGCGCAACCATCGAGTCGCCGCTGCCGCCGCCGCGCCCCAGTCGCCTGAAGCGGTTCCTGTTCTGGACGCTGCACATCCTCCTTGTCGCGGCTATCCTGGTCGGGCTCTACTTCCTCAACGCCGCCCTGCATGTCGAGCAGATTCTGCGTTCGCCGCTGCCGGAGTTGCGCTATTACTGGCTGCCGCTGCTGTTCCTGCTGCTGTACCTGATGGCCTGGCTGGGCTGGTGGCTGTGGGAGTTGACCGGGCCGGACAAGGTCGCTGGCGATTTTCCCGATCTCAATAGTGCCTGGGCAGAAGTGCAGCAGGCCGTCGCCGGAGCCGGCGTCGAGCTGCGGGAGGTGCCGCTGTTCCTGGTGCTCGGCCGGCCGCTGTCCGGCGAGGAGTCGTTCTTCACCACCTCGCAGTTGCCGTTGCGTCCGACGCCGCCGCGCCGTCCCAACTCGCCCCTCGGCGTCTATGTCACCCGTGACGCCGTCTTTCTCACCTGCGCGGGCGCCTCGCTGCTGGGGCGCCTGACGGCTCTGCTCGTCGAGGAACAGCAGCGACCGGTCGGCAGCAATCAGCCCGTGCAGGTCGCCCCGCAAACTGTGCCGGATGGCGGGGAGGCCACACTGGGCTCGACCGTGGTGGATGAGCGCAGTACCACCGACATGACGGAGGAGCAGCGGCGCGTCATTGGCATTCTGGTCGCGGAGGAGCAGGCGGAGAAGCCGCGCAGGGACGAGGAACGGCGGGGCCTGTTTCGCAGCCCGGCGGCGGTGGCGGAGCAGGCGGCGCGGTTGCGGCACCTGTGCGGCCTGATCGCGCGGGCGCGGCGGCCGTACTGCCCGATCAACGGCGTGCTGGTGGTGCTGCCGTTCGCCGTCCTCGACAGCGATAACGACGCCAGTCAGGCCGCCAGCGCCGCCGAGCAGGATCTCGAAGTGGCCCGCGTGGAATTGGAGGTGCAGTGTCCGGTATTCGCGCTGTTTTGCGACCTGCACCGTTCGCCCGGCTTCCGCGAGTTCCTGACGCGGCTCCCCGCCGGGCAGCGCGACCGCCGCCTGGGACAGCGTTTCCCGCTGGTGCCGGACGTGGAAGAGTCGGCGATGCCCGCGGTGGTCCAGCAGGGCGTCCAGTCGCTGTGCGATTCGTTGTTGCCGTCGCTGGTGTATAACCTGTTCCGCGTGGAGGGGGCCAGCGGCACAACGGCCACCGCGACCGAGATGACGGAGGGCAACCTTCGGCTGTACGGCTTGCTGGCGGAGCTGCGCGAGCGGCACAAGCGCCTGAGCCGCTTGCTCACGCGCGGCCTGCTGCTGGACAAGGGCGGCGGGTATCTGTTCGGCGGCGTGTACCTGTCCGGGACGAGCACGGACGCCAACGGCGAACAGGTATTCGTCGGCGGCGTGTTCCAGCGGTTGATCGCGAACCAGAACCATGTGGCGTGGACGCCGGAAGCGCTGGCAACGGAGGCCCGTTATCGCCGCTGGGCGGCGGCCGGCTGTCTTGGGGTGTTCCTCCTCGTGGCCGGGGGGCTGGCGCTGACGTACGCGCTATGGCGCTGGTAACCTGTCCTTCAGCTCCCGCTTGCGGGTTAGCAGTCTCAGGAGTGCTAACCCGCAAGCGGGAACCCTGACGAGCCTCTCATGATCTCGTGGATAGCCGACAATGCGACCCTTCTTTATCTTCTCCTGGGCGTGATCGCGGTGGCGCTGGGGCTGCGCTGGCGGACGACGCGCCAGGGCAAGTATCTGATCGGGTTGGGGGTGGTCGTGGGGCTCGTTGGGCTGGTGGTCATTCTCAGCCTGACCATCGTCACCGCACGCCAGCAACTGGTGCGGGCGGTGGAGGAAACCGCGCGGCTAATCAATGCGAAGAACTTTGAAGGCGCCTTCCGCAACTTCGGCGACAAGGTGTTTCTGGAGTTCCAGCCCGGTGATAAGGGCGAAGTACCACGGGAGGCGCTGCAGAAACTCGCCCAGGACAGTATGCGTAGCCAGAAGATAACCGGCATCGAGGTGTGGAACATCGAGGTGGAGAGCCTGGACCCGGTGCCGGTGGTGTCCTTCTATCTGAGGGCGACGGATTACCCAGGTTACGCCAACTGCCGGGCGGAACTCACTCAGTTGGGGGAGGGCACCTGGCGCGTGCAGAAGCTGAAACTTGTACTGCCTGGCAACTGGCGTGTCCCCTTCCCGCGTTGATCGTTAGCAACCGCTCAAAGGCGCCATGGCCACTCTTTCATATTCTCCAACAGGGCCCCGTGAGTGAGGTTGAACTGCAGCGGCGTCACCGTGATGTAGCCCTCAGCCATCGCGGAGACATCGGTGTCGGGGTGCGGGTCGGGACAGGAGAAGTCGGGGTTGCTCCAGAAATAGACGCGGCCGCGCGGATCGACGCGGCGGTCGAACGTCTCCAGGAACGGCGCGACGTTCTGCGGCACGCTGCGGATGCCGCGGATCGGCCCCTTGTCGAAACTGGGGATATTGACGTTGAACAGGGCGCCCTCGGGCGGGTGCTGGGCCAGGATTTGCTCGATGACCTTGCGGGCGAGGTCGGAGGCACGCGGGAAGTCGAGCGGCTTGGGCTTGGTGTATTCGAGCGACACGGCGATGCTGGTGCGGTGGAAGAACGCTCCCTCGATGGCGGCGGCGACGGTGCCGGAGTAGAGGACATTGATACCGGCGTTCGAGCCGGCGTTGAGACCGCTGACGATCAGGTCCGGCGGTTCTGGCAGCAGTTCGAGCAGGGCCAACTTGACGCAATCGGCCGGCCGCCCCTCGACGGCCCAGCCCATCGGCTGGTTGCGCTCGTCAACGACTTCCTGGACAAGAAGCGGAGTTAGCAGAGTGATGGAGTGGCCGACGGCGCTCTGCTCGCCCGCCGGGGCCACGACGGTGACCTCGCCGAGTTTCTGCAGTTCCGTCCGCAACGCCCGCAGGCCAGGGGCGTAGACGCCGTCGTCGTTCGTCAGCAGGATGCGCACTCTTGCTCCAGGCCGTGAGGGTTAGCGGTTCCGTGGCTGGAACACCCGCACATGAGCCACGGTGACCACTTGGGCGTCTTCGTCTACCTTGAATGTAATGGAGAGGGGCGGAAAGAAGGCGATTCGTGTGCCTCCTTCACGGGATTCTCCTTCGGAGGAAGGATTTCGGCTCAGCTGCTGGTCGATCTGGTGGCTGGCTGCTGTGATGGCTTGACGCAGCGTCGAATTCGCCTGGGTCCAGCCAACGGTCAGTTCGTCCAGGGCCGTTTGCAGCCAATCGACGCGCCACATCACAGCTTCTCCAGGTGCGCGAGCACTTCGGCCGTGCTGTAACGCTTCTCGTTCGACCGGAGGCGGCGCTGCAATTCTTCTTCGCTGATCGGGTCGGTGATTGGCTCCCATTCCGACAAGTCAACAACCGGCACAAACCGCCCGATCACACGGCCGGCGGGGTCGCACAACTCGGCCGAAGACTTGAGTTCGTTGAGTTTGTTGGCCAGGGCGGCATCAAGCAGGATTTGGGTCATGTCAGAATGCTCCTTTGGCGCGAACGGGGACTCATCCGCCTTATTCTACCCCGCGACGTTCGATTCCTCAACGCCGCTGAAGCATGTTCGTGCGCTGCCCTTACTCCCCCTGCAGTCGCTTGCGCCGCAGGATCTTGTGATAGTGCTGCGCGAACCGATGCGCCTCATCCCGCACGTATTGCAACAACCGCAGCGCCGCCGAGTGCCGGCTCAACCTCAGCGGTTCCGCCTCGCCCGGCCGATACACCTCCTCCTCGCGCTTCGCCAGCGAGATCAGACACGGCGGCTCGATCCCCAGCATTTTGAACGCCTCCAGCGCCGCGTTCAGCTGCCCCTTGCCGCCGTCGATGAGCAGGATGTCGGGAAATACCTCCTCCTGCTCCTTCAACCGACGGAAGCGGCGCGACACCACCTCGCGAATCGACGCGAAGTCATCGACGCCCTGCACCGACTTGATGCGATAGCGACGATACCCCGGCTTGAACGGCAGCCCGTCCACGAATGACACCAGCGATGCCACCATGTCGTCGCCGCCGAGATGAGCGATATCGACGCCCTCAATTGTCCTCGGAGTCGCCTGCAGTCCGAGCACCTTGCGCAGTCCGACGAGGCCCTTCCGCGGCTCGATCGCGAACACCTCCGGCTGCACGTCCTTATCGACGTCGCCGCGCAGCCCCAGGTTCTTGAGCGCGGTGATCTCGTCGCGCAGCCGCGCCGCCTTCTCGAACATCAGGGCGGCGCTGGCCTCCTCCATCTGTGTCTCCATCTCGCGGATGAGCCGGTCCTTCTTGCCTTCGAGCACCATCCGCAGCGAGCGAATCTGCCGCCGATATTCCTCCATCGTCACGCGGAAATTGCACGGCGCGGTACACTGCCGGATGCTGTGCAGCAGACACGGCCGGAACCAGCGCCAGCGGTTGTCGTCCTCCTTGATGTCGAGCGTGCAGGTGCGGAACTGAAAGATGCGCTGGAGCACCTGAATGGCGGCCCGCAGGCTCT
>DASPXY010000612.1:0-12926 GCA_035637055.1 Gemmataceae bacterium
AGACCACCCTTACACCAGGTTTGATCCGTTCATGGTCGAAAACGCCCCCTTCCTGACGCACCACCACAACGGTCTGACGATCGAGGGCTACTCGCGCGCCGCGGTGCAAAGCTACTGGCGCATCCCCGAGTTGAAGATCGGCTTCGACCTCGGCGCCCAGCCGTGGGACTTCATGGGCACGCCGACCTGGCTGATCAGCCACACGCACCTCGACCACGTCGCGGCCTTGCCGGTCTACGTCGCCCGGCGGCGCATGATGAAGATGGAGCCGCCCACGATCTACCTGCCGGAAGAGGGGCTGGAGGACGTCAAGAAGTTCCTGCTCATCATGCAGCGGCTCGACCGCGGCCGCATGGTGTGCGACCTCCACGGCATCAAGCCGGGCGACGAGATCGAGCTGTCGCGCGAGAACGTCGTCACGATTTTCCGCACAACGCACACGATTCCGTCGGTCGGCTACGTCGTCTGGGAGCGGCGCAACAAGCTCAAGGAGGAGTACCACGGTCTGCCGGGGGAGCGTATCCGCGACCTGCGCCTTTCCGGTACCGAGGTGACGCGCGAGGTGCGCACTCCCCTGCTGGCCTACACCGGCGACACCAGCCCGGCGGGACTCGACGCATACCCGCCGGTGTTCCAGGCGAAGGTGCTGATCACCGAACTGAGCTTCATCCGTCCGAACCACCGGCGCGAGAAGATCCACAAGTTCGGGCACATGCACCTGGACGACCTGCTGGAGCGGGCCGATCGCTTCAAGAACGAGCTGATCATCTGCGCCCACTTCAGCACGCGCTACCACCCCAACGAGGTGCATCGCCTCGTCGAGGCGAAGTTGCCTGCTAGTCTGCGCGACCGCGTCAAATTGTGGCTGTGACTTCGTCAGGCGAGCGGGGGGCGTAAGCCCCCTGATGACCGCGTAGCATCAGGGGGCTTACGCCCCCCGCTCGCCATCAAGTGATAATCACCGAGCACTGACATGCCCCTTGCTGCCACTCCTCTGCCGCTCGTCCTCGCGGACCTCCCCCGCTCGTCGGTCGTCGGCGAAATGCTCTCGGCCCATGTCACCTTGCGACCCTGGGAAGCTGCCGGTGAGTCCGGCGCAGAACGCATCGCGGGCATCTACACCTACGGTCATCCGAGCGTGGATGCGGCCCTGCTCGACCGCTTGCCGGGCGTCCGCGTGATCAGCAACTTCGGGGTCGGCGTCGATCACATCGACGTGGCGACCGCGGCGGGTCGCGGTATCCCGGTCGGCAACACGCCCGGCATCCTCGACGGCGCCACCGCCGACATGGCTTTCGCCCTGCTCCTGGCGGTTGGCCGGCGTCTCGTCGAAGGGGATCGCTACGCCCGCGGTCCGGACTTCCTCCGCTACGATCCGTCCTACATGCTCGGCCGCGAGATCCACGGCAGCACCATTGGCATCGTCGGCCTGGGCCGCATTGGCACGCAAGTGGCTCGTCGTGCCCGAGCCTTCGACATGACCATCCTCTACCACAACCGCCAGCCGAAGCCGGCCGCCGCGGCGACGCTCGGGGCGCGCTACGTTTCCCTGGACGAATTGCTCGCCGCCGCGGATTACCTCGTGCTGACCGTGCCGCTGACGCCGCAGACACATCACCTGATCGGGCGGGCGCAGCTCGCGCGCATGAAGCCGAGCGCGGCGCTCATCAATGCCGCCCGCGGCCCGATCGTCGATACCGACGCCCTCACCGAAGCGCTGACCGCTCGCAAGATCTACGCCGGCCTCGACGTGACCGACCCGGAACCCCTGCCGCGCGATCATCCCCTTTTAAGACTCGAAAACGTCATCATCACGCCGCACCTGGGCAGCGCCACCGAGCAGACGCGGCGGCGTATGGCGGAGGTGTCGCTTGAGAACCTGCTGGCGGGCCTGTCCGGTCGGCCGCTGCTGTTCCAGGTGGCGCCGCCCGGTCGCTAGGATGGGCTGAGGAGAATGGGCCATGCCGACACGCCTGCTCGGACTCGAAGCGCTGCGGACACTCGTCGGCCAGGAGGTCGGCGTGAGCGACTGGTTTACGGTGTCGCAGGCGCTCATCGACGCGTTTTCCGAGGTCACGCAGGATCGCCAGTGGATTCACCTCGACGCCCCGCGCGCCGCGGTCGAGTCGCCTTACGGCACGACCATCTCTCACGGCTTTCTGACGCTGTCGTTGCTGAGTCACCTGCACGGTCAGGCGGTGCGCGTGGAGGGTGCGCGACGGGTAATCAACTATGGTCTGAACCGTGTGCGCTTCCCTGCCGCAGTCCCCGCCGGGGCGCACGTTCGCAGCCGCAGCACGCTCTTGGCGCTGGCGGACATCGACGGCGCGGTTCAATTGACGTGGGGCGTGACGATCGAGGTCGAGGGCGCCGCCAAACCCGCCCTGGCGGCAGAATGGCTGCTGCGCTTCTACGTTTAGCCGCGGTTCGGAGAACCGCGCTCTGGCAATGTTGCCAGAGCGCGGTTCTCCGAACCGCGGCTAAACATCGAGAAATCATTTCGACTTCGTGACCTCGCGCAGCGTCACCAAATACTCGACCACATCGGCGAGATCCTGCACCGTGAGCGCACTGTGCAGGTCGGCGGGCATGAGCGAGATTGGAGAGCGCCTTACGGCCTCAACGTCCGCCATCTTGAAGGTGCGCACGAGCGCGTCGGCGCCCTTGATCGCCACCTCCTCGGCCGTCTTGTTGACCAGGATGCCATCGACCTGCTCGCCCTTCTTCGTCTCGACGATATACGTCTCGTAATTGTGGCTGATACTGGCGCTGGGGAACAGGATCGACTCGTACAGCGCCTCGCGGCTGAGCTTCTTGCCGATCTCGCTGAGGTTCGGGCCAACCTCCTTGCCCTCGCCGTTGACGACGTGGCACTTGGCGCAGGTGCCAGCGTTCACGAAAACGCTGATCCCGCGTTTCACGTCGCCGCGCAGTTTGACCAGGTCAGCGATGGCCGGCAGCGGTCGATCCTTGCCCGGCGGCAGCGGGAACAACCCGGCGGCCTGTGTCTTGACGTCCTTCCAGGTGACCGTCGCCAGCGCCGAGCCGGCGGCCGGTGTCAATTCCTTCGGCAACTGCTTCGTCTGCGCCAGCTTGATGAGCTGCTGAGCGCCGGTCTTGGTCTGCGCCAGGGCACGTGTGGCCTGCCGACGCAACTCCAGATCGCTCTTGCCGTCCTTGACGAGCGGCAGCAGCAGGTCGGTCCCGCTGGTGTGGGCGGCGCTGCTGAGCGCCTGCATGGTGCTCAGCGCGAGTTGCAGATCCTTGTGCTGCAGGGCGGCCCGGACGAGAGCCGTCTGGTTGCGGTCCAGCAAGGCCCGCATCGCATCGACGCCGAGTTGCTCGGTGGGTGCCTTCTGTGCGATCACCAGCAAGTCCGGATAGCGCTCGGTGACCTTGAAGGCGCTGACGAACTCGACGAAGCGCGGCGTGCCCCGCGACTGATCGAGCAACTCGCTCAGGGCCTTCGCGAACTGCGGGTGACTTTTGAGATCGACATTTTTCAGGCGCGCTAGCGCCTCGCCAAGGATCAGCTTGTGTCGGGCGGCGTCGCGCTTGTCAGCGCTGAAGACCAGCTGCATCAGGGCGGCGTTCTTCTTCTCGCTGGGCTGCTGGAAGTCGAAGGCGCGGAAAAGCCGCGGTAATTCCGCGGTCGGGGTGTCCTCGGCGGCGATGATTTGCCCGAGCAAGGTCGGGGTTTCCGCCGCCCGCGAACGCCAGACGATGTCGCGCTGTTGCTTGTTGAAGCGCTGATAGATGCCGTACTGCCGCTGCCAGAACGTCAGGTACTCATCCCATTGATTGGCGGCGCCGATGCCGAGCGCTTCCAGATACCAGCGATCGGCACCGTCGTGCTGCTGGGCCAGCTCCGCCCAGATGCGCGGCAGCGGATTGTTCTTGACCTCGCGCAGCGCAAGCGCACATTCGCGACGAACAGCAGGGGATTTGTCTCTGATGAGCTTGCCGTCGATCAGCTTGACCATGTTGAAGCGGAGTTGTCGAGCGAGGCGAATGCCCGTGATGCGGATATTCTCGTCGGCATCGGCGACAGCCGTATCTACGTAGTGCTTGCCCTTGCCCTCGATCTTGCCGAGGAGCCACAGGGCGCGCGCACGCAGGCGCACATCGTCGGATTTCCACAACTTGAGCAGCGCCGGCTCTGCCTTCTCCTGCATTTGGTGCAGGGCGGTCCAGGCCAGATAGCGCGTCGCCAGGTTCGGGCTTTTCAGCGCCTCGGCAGCGCCTTCCGCCGTCGTGAAATCGACCTTCGGCGTGGTGTATTTCGTACCGGGTGGGGCGACGCGGAAAATACGGCCGCGGTCCAGATCGCGCTGACCATGACCGCCGACGCCGGGGTCGTACCAGTCCGTGACGAACAGCGAACCGTCCGGCGCCACGCACACGTCGGCCGGGCGGAACCAGTTGTTTTTCTTGCTGCCGTCGAGGATATTCACGATCGTCGCCTTGTAGCCGGCGCCGTCACTCGTGACAGGGTAAGCCCGCACGATGCTCGGGCCGGCGTCACAGTGAATCACCTGGTTTTGGAAGACCTTCGGCAGCAGCGTGCCCTCGTAGACGCAAATGCCTGTCGGCGAACCGGCTCCCGTCTGCAGCAGGTTCGGCACGACGCCGGGGTCGTTCAGGTGCCAGTGGCGCAGCGGAATCTCGCTCTCCATGTTGGTGCGCTTCGCCTGCCAGCCCGCTCCGGTCATCTCATCGCGATAGCCGAAGTTGCCGAACTCCATCACGTAGTTGATGCGCACGCCGCGGTTGCCGTCGTCGTCGTTGTCCGATTGCCAGAGCGTGCCGAAACTATCGACGGCCACCTCGTAATTGTTGCGGAAGTTGTGCCCGAGCACTTCGAAATTGCTGCCGTCCAGATCGCAGCGGAACACCATGCCGCCGTAGTAGGGCTTGCCGTTATCGACGACCGCATTGCCGCCGCGGTCGATGACGAGTTTGCCATTCTTGTCGTGGACGCGCATGCCGGTGTTGCCCACATTCCAGTACAGCTTGCCGTCGGGGCCGAAGACGAACGAGTGGGCCGAGTGATCGTGCTGCGGCTGGCCGGTTTTGGTGAATAACACCTCTTTTTTGAGGATTTTATCGTTCTCGTCGAAAGTGAAGACGAGGACGTTCGGCGAGCAGGAGACAATCACCTTGTTGCCGAGGACGCAAATACCCATCGCGCTATCGACGTCGCGGCCCTGGTAGAACGTCTTGACGGTGTCGTGTTTGCCGTCGCCGTCGGTGTCTTCGAGGATGAGGATGCGGTCGCCCTCGGGGCGTTTGCCGTTGTTGCCGCGGTAGTTCTTGACGTCGCAGATCCACACCCGGCCGCGGTGATCGATGTCGAGGTTCGTCGGATTGGTGATGGCGGGCTCGGAGGCGAACAGCGTCGCCTGCAGATCCTTGTGGACGTCGAGGTTCGCGACAGCGCGGGCCGGATCGTGAATCTCGTCGCCCTTGCCGAAACCCTTCTTTTTGCCCTGGCCGGCGCTGTCGCTCACAAGAAGCAGAGCCAAGGTCGCCAGCGCTGCGCAGACGAACAAAAGCGATTTCACGATGACGTTTCTCCGCGTTCGGGTGGTGTCGATAAGCTTCTCGACGTTGAGTGTACCGGAAAACCCGCGGCGTGGGTAGCGACCCTGCGCGCCTTAGCGTAGTTGGCAAAGGACTTGTCGGATGAAGAGGAAGGCGGCTAAGATGCCTTCAAAGGAGCCAGTCATGATCGAACTGACCAAAGAGCAGCGGCAGGAACTGAACCGTCCGGAGCCAATGGCTCTCGACCCTGAGACGAAGGAGGAATATGTCCTCGTCCGCAAGGAAGTATACGCCCGGCTGCGGGCGGTGCTGGAGGACGATTTCAACCCGCGCGACTTCTATCCGCTCGTGGACCGGCTTATGGCCGCGGATGACGCCAACGATCCCACGCTCGAAAGTTACCAACGATGACCCAGCGCGGCGATGTCGTCCGGGTGCAGTTTCCCCTCGTCGGCGGTGGCCAGGGCAAGAAGCGCCCCGCCGTGGTCGTCCAGTGCGACCGGCTCAATAAACAGATCCAGAACACCATCGTGGCGATGATCACGGGCAACACGCACCTGGTCGGGAAGGAGCCCACACAATTCTTGATCGACCCCGCCACCGCGGAGGGTGCTTCCTCGGGCCTCGCCTATCCGTCGGCGGTCAAGTGCGAGAACCTGGTCACCATCGATCAGGGGGACATCCTGCAGACACTCGGCCATCTGTCCAATGCGCTCAAGCAAAAACTCAACGACTGCCTGAAAGCGGCGCTGGAGTTACCGTAGGCAGACATTCCAGACGCCTACCCTCCGAGGCGAACGACCCATGCCGCCCGCAGATGATATCCTGTTCGAGCCGCCTGACTGGCTGGAGCGCGAGGAACAATTGCTCGCGCCCTACGCCATGCGCACGCGCGACAGCCGCGGCCGCCGCCACCCCGAGACGCCGCACCCTTTCCGCAGCCTGTACACGCGCGACCGCGATCGCATCGTGCATAGCACCGCCTTCCGCCGCCTGATGTACAAGACGCAGGTGCTCGTCACCCAAACGCAGGACCACCATCGCACCCGGCTTACTCATACTCTCGAAGTCGCCCAGATTAGTCGCACCATCGCTCGCCAGCTCGGCCTCAACGAAGATCTGACGGAGGCCATCGCCCTCGCGCACGATCTTGGCCATCCGCCCTTCGGGCATGCCGGCGAGGAGGCCCTCAACGAGTCCATGCGCAACCACGGCGGCTTCGAGCACAATCGGCACGGCCTGCGCATCGTGCAACTGCTCGAATATCGTTACGCCGATTTTCCCGGCCTGAACCTGTCCTGGGAAGTGCTTGAGGCACAGGCCCACCACAGCAAGAACCGCGACGCTCCCGAGGTGCGCGAGTACATCGTCTCGGGGCAACCGCTGCTCGAAGCCCAGGTCGTCGATGCCGCGGACAGCCTGGCCTACGATACCCACGACGTTGACGACGCTCTCAACCTGGGCCTGATCAGCACGGCGGATCTGATGGAAGTACACTTCTGGCGACAGACGGCGGAGCGCGTGCTGGCGCGCCAGCCTCTCCGTCCGGAGCAACATCAGCCAGCCATCGTCCGCGCCCTGATCGACTGGCAGGTCACCGATTTATTGGAGCACACGCGGCAGCGGCTCAAGCAGGAGCGCATCCGGACCGCGCAGGATGTGCGTCAGGCCGGCATCCTCGCCGGCCCCAGCCCCGAGGTGCGGCAGCTCAAGGCGGGCCTGGAGGAGTTCCTGCGCCGTCGCGTCTACCAGCACCATCGCGTCGAGCGCATGAGCGCCAAGGGACGGCGAATCGTGCGCGCTCTCTTCGAGGAGTTCTGCAAGGCGCCGCGGCTGCTCCCGGAGCGCTACGCCCGCCGTGCGGAGCAGGCCGGCGTCGAGGTGACCGTCTGCGACTACCTGGCCGGCATGACGGATCGGTTCGCGCAGGACGAGTTTCTCAGGCTTTTCCAGCCGTATACCCTTGTATAAGATGAGGGCGTCCCGCCTCGTCAGGGACAGGCTGACGAGTTGCACGGTGACAGAAGTCACCCTGCTTCGTCACCTTGTCACCTTGTTCCCTTGTCCCACTTCGTCCCCGGAGGGTGCCCATGTTGCCGGGTTGGTTGCAGCGTTGGTGGAAAGCGCTTGGGGAAGCATTGAAAAGCCCGGCCCAATCGGGGAACGTGGTGCTGTGGGGACTGCGCGGCTGCTTCGGCGCCATCATCATCGGCCTGGCGTGGTTGGCGTTCAACTACTTTAACAATCCGCCACGGGCCGATCCCGGCCGCGGCATTCAAGCCTTCGTGATTGTCCTCGGGCTGGGCATCCTGGTCATGGCGACCGATCTGTTGGTGCGCAACAAGCAGATCACGACCATCTCGGCGGTCTATTTCGGGTTGCTTCTGGGACTGTTGCTAGGCACGCTGTTCTCGGCGGCCCTGGAACCGCTCGTCAGCGACTGGGCCGGGCCGAACCAGCAGATTAGCCAGGGAGTCCGCCTGCTGCTGACGGTCGTGTGCTGTTACATCTCGATTTCGACGTTACTGCAGACCAAGGACGAATTCCGCTTCATCATCCCCTACGTGGAATTCTCGAAACAGGTGAAGGGCGCCAAGCCACTGGTGCTCGATACGAGTGTCATCATCGACGGCCGGATCGCCGATATTTGTGAAACGGGGATCGTCGACACCAAGATGATCGTGCCTCGTTTCGTCCTGCAGGAGTTGCAGGGCATTGCCGATAGTTCGGACAAGATCAAGCGCAACCGCGGCCGGCGCGGCCTGGACGTGCTCAAGCGCATGCAGACCAACACGCGTGTTGAAATGCAGATGCACGAGGGCAACATCCCGGAGTTGCGCGAGGCCCACAAGGTGGACGAACGCCTCGTGATTCTGGCGAAGGCCCTGAGCGGCCGCGTGGTGACCAACGACTTCAACCTCAACAAGATCGCCCAGCTGCAAGGGGTGGAGGTCATCAACTTAAACGAACTGGCCAACGCCCTGAAGCTGGTCGCCCTGCCGGGCGAACATCTGATGGTGCGCATCGTCAAGCAAGGCGATCAGATCGGCCAGGGCGTCGGCTACCTGGACGACGGCACGATGGTGGTGGTCGAGCAGGGGCGCTCGGCGATCGGGCAGGAAGTGAACATCACCGTAACCAGCGTGTTACAGACCCCCGCCGGCCGAATGATCTTCGGCCGCATCGAGAGCCGGGCCAACACGTCGAGCGGCCCCTCCTGACAAGCAAAGGTGGATGGGGGGTGGTGGATAGTGGATGGTGAAGCGAAGCATTCTTCCTCTTCACCATCCACTATCCACCACCCCCCATCCACCATCCACCGAGGAATCGTGCCATGTCCTTGCGCTGGTCTGTTCTGCTGACAACCCTGGTTTTGTGTACCTTCCTCGCTGTTGCGCGCGCGCAGACGCCGCCTGCAGGCGGTGGCAGCGATAAGAAAGCGGTGTCGGCCGCCGAGATCGAACTGATCGAACGGCTGATTATCGCCCGCCGCGAATACCAAAAGATGCTGGAGCAAGTCCGCTTGCATTACCTGCAACCGGCAGGCGCCAACCCGGAGAAGGCCCGCTGGGCCGAGGAGGAACTGCGGCAGTTTCACCGCATTCCCAAGCAGGCGTTCATCCTCAGGCTCCATGTTCCCCCCGAGACCCTGCAAGCCAGCGTCAACATTCCCGAGGCCAACCAACTGTTCATCCGCGCCATGGAGTTCAAGGGCAAGGGCTCGGGCGTCGAATTCGTCGATAACCAGCGCCGCGCTGAACTGCTCCTTGAGCAGCTGATCGCCCAGTATCCGCAGAGTAATAAGATCGGAGATGCGGCTTATCAGCTCGGCGACATCTACGAGAACAAGCCGTACAAGCAGTACCGCCGTGCTGCGGCCTACTTCGAGCGTGCCTTCCAGTGGAACCCGAACACGAACCTGGATGCCCGCATGCGCGCCGCCCGACTCTACGACCGGCAGATGCTCGATCGTGGGAAGGCCATCGAACTGTACCAGGAGATCAACACGCACGAGACCGACGCCCGCCAACGCGACGAGGCCAGCAAACGCCTGCAAGCGTTGGGCAGCGCCCGCTGAGGAGTTTGCGCAACTGAGCGGGAGCGTGTTGTTTGTAGTCCCGCCTTTAGGCGGCTGGACGTCCAACCGCCTAAAGGCGGAACTACAAACGACCTTACAGAAACGGAAGATTGGAGCGCTCCCCTGATGACCCAACCTCCCGAACTCCATCACCGTGCCGTCGCCTACTTATGCGATCTTCAGGATCGTCTTTGCGCTTCGTTCGAGGAACTCGACGGCAGCCATTTCCGTGAGGATCTCTGGCAGCGGGAGGGAGGTGGAGGCGGCCGCACTCGCGTCCTGACCGAGGGCGGCGTCTTCGAGAAGGCCGGCGTCAACTTCTCTGAGGTCTTCGGGGAGATGGCGGAGGACATCGCCAGGCAGGTTCCCGGCGCGGGACGCGATTTCACCGCCACCGGGATCTCGCTGGTGCTACACCCGCGCAACCCGATGGTGCCGACCGTTCACGCCAACTTTCGCTTTCTGACCAAAGGCGAGCGGCAGTGGTTCGGCGGCGGCGCCGACCTGACCCCCTATTACCCCTTCCGCACCGACGTGATTCACTTTCACCGCACCTGGAAAGAGGTTTGCTCCCGGCACCGACCGCCCGTCGATCATACTCGCTTCAAGCAATGGTGCGACGAGTATTTCTTCCTCGCTCACCGCGGCGAGGCACGCGGCGTCGGCGGCATCTTCTTCGACTACCTCGACGGCGATCTCGAAGCGCTGTTCGCGTTTGTGCGTGACTGCGGCGACACATTCGCGGATGCTTATCTGCCGATCGCGCAGCGGCGTAAGGATCTGCCCTGGACGCCGGAGCAGCGCGCCTTCCAGGAGTTCCGGCGCGGCCGCTACGTCGAGTTCAACCTGATCTACGACCGTGGTACGCTGTTCGGCCTGAAGACGGGCGGGCGCGTCGAGTCGATCTTGATGTCGCTGCCGCCGGTGGTGCGCTGGCGCTACGACTATCGACCCGAGGCTGGCTCGCCCGAGGCGGAGTTGTACGAGTACCTGAAGCCGCGCGACTGGGCCGCGGAACAGGAATGACAGCGGCCTCCCCTTGTTCCGCTCGCTTGGGATTCGCGGAATGATCGGGTTTCCCGCTCACCCGCCAGCGGAAACCCAGGATATCGTCACGCGCCATTGCGTGGCGGCGCTGGCGGCATCTCCAGGAGTGGCTTCAGCGGAGCGGGGAAGAGTTGCCAGGTGGTCTGGTAGGTCGCCTCCAACGGTGCGTAAACGTAGAACTCCGGCTTGAGGAACAACGGCATCTCGGGCAGTACGTCGCCGACGCCGACCGGCTCCACGTAGGCGACACGGGGCGGCCCTGCGTCGTAGGCCACCAGGGTGAGCGGTCGCTCCGGGAATAGCTCGAAGTCCTCTTCCAGAAATTGATCCCAGATCGCCTTGTGAATGCCCTGCGGGTCGCGCTTGCTGGGCGGGAAGAGATCGATGATCAGCAGGTGAATGTTCTGGCGGATCAGGTCTGCCGTCTTCTCGACGAATGCACGCAGCTCGTTATGGCTGCCCTTGTTGCCGGGCGAGACAATCTCAATCACGGCGACGATGTGGCCATGCCGGTGCCGCACGGCTATGCGATCCGCCTTGCGGACGTAAGTATCCACTTCATTGCGGCGCACGTGACGTGTTCGCGGCGGGGCGGTTGCCACCGCCAGACCGGAGGCAGTCCCGGCAGGCTCTTCCGTTTCCGAGGACAGTTGGAGGGTCAAGACGTCCGGGATCGGGCCACTGATGGATTGCTCGGGGAGGGCGAAGTAGTTGGGTGGCAATCCGCCCGTATTGAGGGCGTTCGACAGGGCAATCACCCACCCTTGGTGAAATGCGTGAAACAAGCCCGCGTCAACGCGGGTCCAGTCGTGAACCGGCATGGTCCTTCCCTCCGCACAATGCCCAGGGCATGACTGAGGTAAATTCTACCTACCGGCGACAACTTCTTCGACACCTCCTTGTCCGCGGCTTGCTTCTCGTCCCGATTCTGCTACCGGGAGTTGCACGATGAACTGACTACCCTCCCCTGCCTGACTGCGTACCGTAACCGTTCCGCCCAGCGCCGTCGCGATACGCTGCACGACGGCCAATCCCAGGCCGACGCCGCCCTTGCCGCGGCCGCGCGCCTCCGTCGAGCGATAGAACGGCTCGAACACGTAGGGCAGATCCGCCGCAGCGATGCCCTCGCCGGAGTCCTCGACTGTCAGCGTCACACCTTCCAGCCCGGCGGCCGCACGGATGTGAATGGGAGTGCCTGGCTCGCTGTACTTGCAGGCGTTGTCCAGGAGGTTGTCGAGCAATTGACTCAGCAGCGGCGCATGGGCCCGCACGCGGAGGGCAGCGCCGTCTGCACATTCCAGTCGCAGGTCGGCAGCGCGCGCGTGCTCGGCCCAATGCGCCAGGTGCTCCGGGAGCCAGTGGGCCAGATCGACCGTCTCCAGGTTCGGCAGTCGAGCCTCGGCGTCGGCCCGCGCCAGGAACAGCAACATCTCCACGATTTGCCGCAATCGCCCAGCCTGCCCATGCACCAGCGCCAGCACCTCACGGTACGCATCGGCGGAACGCTCACGCCGCAGCGCCACCTCAATCTGGCCGAGCAGGATCGTCAGCGGCGTACGGAGTTGATGCGAGGCGTCGCCGGTGAAACGCCGTTGCCGCTCGAACGCCTCGTGAAGGCGCGCCAGCAGGTCGTTGAAGGCGTGGCCAAGATCCTCAAGTTCGTCGCGCGTCTGCGGACAGGGCAAGCGGTTCGCCAGATCGTCGGCGCTCATCGACCGTGCCACGACAGCCATCCGGCTCAACGGCCGCAGCGCCCGCCGGCAGAGCCAGCGACCCAGCAGGGCGGCGCCGACCCAGAGGCCGACCGACAGGCCCGTCAGCGTCAGCGCCAGGTTGCGCAGCGTGTCGCCGACGCTCTGCAAGGAAACCGCCGCGGTCACCACCAGCGCGGGATAGAGGCGCGGCGACGGCCGCTGCTTCGGGCGCTGGTCGCCCTGTTTCGCGTCCCCCTGCTGGTTGTTCTGGCCGTCGCTTTCTTGTCGGCCTTGTCCCCTGGTCTGCTCACGCGGCGGGTCGGCCTGTAAACGCCGCTGAGCCACGCGCCAGAGTTGGCCCTTCCACGGGACCGACACGCGATCGCCCTCCGCTGGCCCCGGCGTGGGCAGGAACTCCTCGGCCCCCAGGTTCACCGACCGGCCGTGCGGGCTAACCACGCGCCCGCGCTCGTCTTGCACCATCCAGCGCACCTCGTCCGGGCCGGTGTCTCTGCCGACCGGCGGCGGGTGGTCCATCCCTTCCCACTCGATGCCCTGCGGCT
>DASPXY010000613.1:0-2234 GCA_035637055.1 Gemmataceae bacterium
CCGAGGTTGTTGGAAGAGAGATCCAACGTCGCGATGTGGCGGAGGAACGGCGCGGCCGCCAACGCGCGCCCCAGGGCCGCGCCGATCCAGTTTCCCACCAGGGAAAGCACGCGCAGCGACTTGAGGCGCGAGGCCGCTTCCAGCGCTCGGGCGCCCTCCACCCCAATGCCGCACAAGTCCAGGGACAATTCTTCCAGGTTCCCAAGGTGACGTGAAGAGGCCAGTGCGGCCGCCAGGCCTGGTCCAGCCCCTTTTCGCCCAATGCCGGTCGAGTAAGTCCCCAACCGCAGGGTGCGGACCCGGCCAAGCAGTGGCAAGGCCGCCAGGGGAGCGGTGTGTTCCGCCTTGATTTCGCGGACGCTTAGGCAGGACAACGGGGCGTGCCGGAACAGGGCTTCCGCGTGCTGGAAGAGTTCGGCCGCCGACAACCTGGCGCAGTCCACGAACCCGCGCTGGAAGTCAAGGCTCTTGGCGACGCCCTTCAGTGGCCCAAGCCATTCCGCCCGGTTCGCGGCCAGCAGCACCCGCTGCCGGCGGCGAAGGTCCGCCGCCTGGGAGGCGCGCTTCGGGAGCCGAGCCAGCGCGCACTGCACGCGGATGAACTCAGCGCGTTCGGCATCGCCGTGTTCCTCCAGCCAGTCGCTGTAGGCCAGGCGTGCCCCATCGTCGGCAGGTGGCGCGCAGATGGCTGCCAGGAGGGAATCATTGTCTGCCATGCGCTTCGCCCTTTTCGGGTGTTCCAATTACGTCAGCGACCGCCTCTGATGCTTCGACCAAATGAGGAACGCCACGACGCCCGACGCCAGCGTGCCGAGGCCGAGCATAATGTACAGCCACCCCGAGGACACATACACATAGAGCCACCCGACCAGGGCAAGGAGGCATGGTAATGGATACAGCCACATCTTGTAAGGCCGGTAGAGATCGGGGCGGCGATGCCGCAGGATCATTACGCCGACGACCTGCCCGAGGAACTGCTCGATGATGCGCGTCACAATCAGGGCGTTGATGATTGTTTGCAGATCGAAAAAGGTCCAGAAGAGCATCAGTCCGCCGACCAGGAGGAGCGAGAAGTGCGGGATGCGCTCGCCGGGGTGGACGCGGGCGAAGACGGCGAAGAAATGGCCGTTGCGGGCCGCGCCGTAAGGGATGCGCGAGTAGCCGAGTAGCCCCGCGAATGCCGAGCCGAAACAGCACCACATTAACAGCACTGTCACCAGTGTCGTCGCCCACGAGCCATGGATGTGCTGCATGAACTTCGCCGGCAGGCTGAAATTCTCGAGTCCCGCCTGGGTTTGCGGGACGGTCCGCCACGATACCGTCCCCATCATCGCCAGGTGCAGCCCGACGAACAGCACGATGACCAGGGCGGCACTGAGGAGAATCGCCCGCGGCACGTTGCGGCCAGGGTCGCGCACTTCATCGCCGACATAGCAGATATTGTAATAACCAAGGTAAGAGTAGATGGCGAGGATCATTCCTGCCCCGAGCTTGCCGGCGAACCCATCCGGCAGTGCTGCCGCCTGTCCGGAGCAATCGAAGGCGATGGCCGGGTCGAAGCGCAGCATGCCTTCGACGAGGATCCAGGCAATCGTCCCCACCACGCCGAGCCAGATAAGGACGGTCAGGCGGCCCAGGGTGGTGATGTTGCGATAGAGCAGGCCGATAATTACCAGACCGACAAGGACGGCGAACACGCGCGCCGGCTCGAACTTCATGCCGAGCGTCACCTCCTCGCCGGGGCGCTCCTCCCAGCGCAGCCATTCCCATGTCCAGCTATACTCCGCGTTGAAGGCGGCCACCTCTGGCGTGAGTGAGGTCGAGAACTGCGCCAGGGCGACCAGCCCCGAGCCTAACTCCAACGGGCCGCTGATGAGGAATTGCCAGATGAAGAGGAACGCCATCAGGCGACCCCAACGGTTCCGGCCGTAGGCTTCGAGCAAGAAATGGTACGATCCGCCTGAACCCGGCAGTGCGGCACCAAGTTCGCTCCAGATCAGGCTATCGATCAGGATGAGGAGACCAGCGGCCAGCCACGGCAGCAGGGCATAGGGGCCGGGTAGTTCGCGGAGCATCAGCGGAATGGTGACGAAGACGCCGGCGCCGACGATCATCGTCACGTTGAGCGCCGTCGCCTGCCACAGCCCGATGCCGCGCACCAAACCGCGCTCAGGAGCCGGGATGTCTGCTCGCTCGGTCAAAGGAGTGGCTCCTTTCTCTGTTCTTCCGCTGGG
>DASPXY010000614.1:0-3629 GCA_035637055.1 Gemmataceae bacterium
AAAAACGGCGCCGTCGCGCGATGGGCCAGATGCTTCAGGTGGCCCGGGATGCCGCCCGGCGAAATGGCGATGGCCCAGCCTTCTTCCGCCGGCAACTGCTGGCCTACCTGGAAGAGTCGGAATTCACCAAGCCCGTCGGGGAACTGGCGCAGCGCCTCGAACCTACCGAGTGGTTCAGAGTGTTGGGGCGCGTCGAGGGAGTCGATGGCATCACGAAACTTCTGGGGGCGTGCCGACGGCGTCTGGAAGATTCTCCCAGTCATCCGGGATTGCTCCTCCTTGCCGGGATCTGCCGGACTACGAGCCCCAATCCCGAACAAGGGCCGGACGATATTCGCAGCAGTTTCCTCATCCTCAGCAGACATTATCCCGAACCCGCACAGCGCCTTGGGATTGGGGTGCAGGTGATTGAGCACGTCCGGCGTCTGGCACCCTCCCAACTGGATTTCGTGCTGGTCGCCATGCTCGAAGGGGATCCCTCGCGGATCATGGCGCGGTGTTGCTATGAGCACGCCGGTCACGGCGGCGAAGCCCACGAGTGGGCAACGCGGCATCTTTGCGCGGGAATCCTGCAAGCCATGCAACCGCGAGGAACCAGGTCATGAGCGAACACGACCGCAAGCAGCAGATCCTCCAGGCGGAAGAAGCCATTCTGCAACTGGCGGATCAGCTGGCGCGGACACACCAGAGTCGCACAGCGGCGGACGAGGCCGCAAGGAACTTGCAAGCGGCTCAGGCAACCCTGGAACGCACCCGAGCAGCGCTCCAGGAGACGATGCTCGCGCATCAAGAGAACACGCGACGGTCCAATTCCGCCTTGGCGGAGGCGAGGGATCACCTGGAAAAGGCACAGCGTCAGGTCGGCGAAGCCTGCAACGAATTGCACGCGATGACTCAACAGGTCGGCGAGATCACCCCAACGCTTCAGCGGTATCTTGAGACGGCACTTGGAGAAATCGCCAACGCCGTCCGTCTCGACAGCCAGCGACAGGACTTGTTGCGACAGGACGTCAACTCCCTGCGGCGCTTGACGTGGGCAGTCTTGATGTTGACTCTGCTGGCCTTTGGGGCAGCGCTAACGTCGCTTCTGTTCCTGAGCCTGCGCCTCGGGTAGTTGTGCCTGGGCTTTCCGGCACCGGCAAGCGAGGGCATGGAGGGCTGGTTGTGCGGGGCTGTGCGGCATTGCAGAGCGTGGAAGACGCCGGAGCGATGAACAAGCCGGCTCTATCTCCTGCCCAACGAAACTACTCGACGACGTCTACCTTCGGATCGCCCGCCTCGATGCGCTTCAGCTGCCGGCGATAATACTCCCGCGCCGGCGCCAGCTCGACACAGCGGCGCATCAGGCGCAGCGCCTCGGCCTGCTCGCCGCGCTGGAAGTGGACCTCCGCCAAGGTGTCCAGGTAGCCCGCGCTGTCCGGCGCCAGTCGCACCGCCTCCTGGGCGTGCCCCATCGCCCGGTCCAGCTGTCGCCGGCAGCGCGCGGCCAGCCAGGCGAAGGCATTGTGGGCCCCGCCGTCGCGCGGATACTCCTTGCACTGCCGCTCATACAGTTCCGCGACGCGCTCAAACAGTTCGTCGGCCCGCCGCTTCTCGCCGCGCTTCAACAACTCCGGCACCAGGGTGATTGGCAACTCCGCGTCACCCGGTAACAGCGACAGGGCCGTCTCGATCTCTTTCCAGGCGCCGGCGGTGTCGCCCGCCGCGAGCAGTCCCTGCGCTCGCAGCGCGTGGCCCCGGTGCGGCACGTACACGTATGCTTCATCCTCGACGAAGGCACTCCCGTCCTGCATGACACGCAGGTAGAACTGCTCCCAGCGCGTTGCCGCCTCCAGATAGTTTTTCTCTCCTAAAACGTACTTACTCAGCTGACGGGAGGCGTCACCGGCATACCAGGAGTGGGTCCGGCCACAGCGCAGCACCAACTCGAACTCGCCTCGCGCCTCCTTGGTCAGCCCGCGCTCCGCCATTGCCGTCGCGAGGGCATGCCGGCGACTGTCGTCCGCCAGCGGCAGCCAGCGCGCCGTCTCCATCAGGGCCTTGCCCTTCTGCTCCGCGCCAGGAGTTCGAGCCAGCAGCCACCCGCTGAGATACAGGAAGACGGCGTCCTCCGGATAGTCGGCCCGGGCGCGCTCGAAGACCTCCGCGGCTTCCTTCCATCGTTCCTTCTCGATGAGCCAGTTGCCCAGTTTCAGGAACGCGGCGGCGCTGCCAGCCGGGAAGGCAGCGCTTTCGAGACAATCGCGGGTCAGGTCCGCCCGTCCGGCGTCGGTGCCGACGGCGGCCAGCGCATTGAGCCATTCCTCGCGGTCGTTGGGGAGGAGTTTGAGCGCGGCCGCGCGCCCTGTCCGTACCAGGGCGGTCAATTCCTCGCCCTTGACCTTGCCCCCCAGGACAGCGTGCAGACGCCGGAGCGAGGCGAGGGTGTTCTCCTCGGGTCGGGCCAGCCGCAGCAGTTTCCACCAGGCCGGCAGGCGCCCGTCGTGGTCGGGAAAGAGGCGGTTCAGCAGGGAGGACGCGAACGCATCGGGAGGCGTTTTCAGATGAGCAGGCACTGTCTCATTCGGAGCCACTGGCGGCCCGCGGTCGAGGAGCGTAGCGCACCGCTGCAGCGCACGCTCCTGCAGGCCCATCTGCCAGGCGACCTCGACGAGGTCGGCCTGCGCGTCGGCGTCCTTCGCGGTTTCCAGGTCTTTCTCCGCCTGTGTCAGCAGCTTGAGGGCGGTCTCTTTCTCGCCGAGGCGATGGAGCAACTTCGCCCGCCGCAGGGCGGTCTGCACGGCCACCTTCGGTTGCTTCTGCACCGCACGGTCAAGCACCGCGAGCGCTTCGCGGTACTTGAGTTGGGCACACAGAATCTCAAACTCCAGACGGTGTTCGTGTCCGCGGTTGAGGACAGCAAGGGCCTCGCGCGGCCGGCTGTTGAGAAAGAGGGCCTTGGCCTCCCACCAGATGGTGCCGTCGTCGTCGGGCTTGCTTCGGGCCACACGCTGCAGCTCGGCCACTTCGCGCTCGAACGCCTCAGTGCGACCCGCCAGACGATGGAACGCGGCCTTGAAGCCGGGGCGGGCGTCTTGGCCCGTCAGCTTGTCCGCACGGGCCGAGAGTTCCTTCCAGTCGCCCTGGTCGTAGAGGATGGAATGCACCAGGCTCAGGTCGCCGGCCTTCTCGGCGGCGGTGCGTGCGGCAGCGAGATCACCCTTGACGCGATACAGGTGAGCCAGGACGGTCGCAGCGCGGTTGTCGCCGCTGTGGGCGGCCCAGGCGCGATAATAGGGCATGGCGCCGTCGAGCCGCCCGCTCAGGAGGAGGAAAACGGCATAGTCGCGCACGGCCCACTCCGGCTCACCCGCGAGCCGAATGATCAACAAATCCTCCAGCGGGTCGAGTTGGCGTTTCCGCAGCAGGTGCGGGAGCAGCGCCTCGACCGGTTTGGCCAACACCTGGAAGACCTGTCGGCGCGTCGCCGAATCATCTTCCGCGGAGATCAGTCGAGCGACAACCTGATAATTGCGACCGCCCTTGTCGAAGGTGGTTTTCAAGAGGTTCGCCTTGGTGTTGGCATCGGCCCCGCGATACTCGCTGATCATGGCGAGGATCTCTTTCGGCGTGTCGGGGTAGATGCCCCA
>DASPXY010000615.1:0-10370 GCA_035637055.1 Gemmataceae bacterium
GCTTTTGCGCCCACGCACCGTGAGCAGGTACATGGGGTAGTTCCCAAGTCCGACGAGCTTGAAGCCCGCGCGCAGCAGGGTCGTTGTCAGAACATTTCCCACACGTACAAACAGCGGGGCCTGAGATGTTTTTGCCATATTTTCCTTCTCATTCTATGAGTAGCGACGTTGTCGTGATGACCAGCACATGTGATCATCACAAATAAAGAGGGTTGAGCGGTCCTTTTTGGGACAGGTGCCAGTCTGGTTTTGCACATGCAAGACAGAGTGCGTGTCCAATGAGAGAGGAGAGGGTGAACGGTCATCTCGCTTCGTTTCGATAACGACCGTTATTTGGACTCAGCTATATATATCTGCAGCAGCCCACCCCACCCTGAATGGGGCTTGCCAATCACGTTGGTCAGACGTGCAACTCCGTCTCTACCATCTGTCGCAACTCCTCGCGGCTTGCGCCGCCTGTGACCAGGAGCGCCATCCCTGGGAAACCGCTATGTCGTAGCGGGCGAGATCGACAGGGGCAGCATCGACCGGCAGGGCACTTGCCTGGCCGAGGCTCTGGAGGAAGGCCACCTCGCTCGCCGCATGGTGCGAAACCACTTCCTGCTGGACAGGAACCACCTCGCGCCTCGCAATCGCACCTTGCACCATGAGACATCCCGGCGGCATGATCAACGTCGTCATCCACATTTCACCGGCAAGAGAACCACTTTACTTGCCAACGCTCGTTTCCTCGAACGCCCCTAAGGCGCGCAACGATGCCTTCTGCGACTCGGTCACGCCCCTGATCTCCGTGATATTGAGCCGCTCGTAGGGGCGGTCGCGCCGCAGCATCCGCAGATGCTCGGTGCTCTCCAGGTCCCAGATGTGGATGGCCCCGTCATCCCCGCAACTGGCCAGCCTGCTCCCATCGGGACTCCAGGCCACACGATTCATCCCATCCGTATGTCCCGCAAGCGTCTCACGCAAGCGTCCGCCGGCAACGTCCCACCGCTTGACCGTGCCATCCCTGCTCCCGGTGACCAGCTGGCGTCCATCAGGGCTGAAGGTGAGGGCTCGTATCCTGTCCATATGGGCCTGCCAGATCCGGTACAAGGTCTGGCCTCCCTCTTCCCAGAGCCGCACTTCCCCCCGCCTGCTGGTTGCGGCCCAATACTGTCCATTGGGGCTAATGGCGACCGCTGAGATGGCATCGAAGGTCTCAGTAAAGACGCAGCTCTGGAGCGTCGCCCCGCAAAGATCTGCATCCTGCATCTCGACACCTTGCAGCGACACGCCGCGCAGGGCCAGACGCGAGAGATCGAGGCCACGCAAGTCCCCCCGCAGCACCCGCAGCAGCGCCACCAGATTGGCCGGCCCATACCCCTGGGACGTCTGGGGAAGGCCGCGCCGGTGGTCGAGCAACCAGAGCAACCGTGCCTCCAGGTCGGCGTGCCCCTGGTACATGCTCCGCAGCCGGGTAAGCAGGGGAACCACGAGCAGGTGCTCCTGGGCCTGGCGCACATAGTCCTTCGCCTGAGCCTGGCACAGCCCATAAGCGATGAGGCGATTCAGATGTCCCTGCCCGATCTCGCTGGCCAACTCGGCGATGAGCCGCGCCGTCGCATACTCCAGCACCACCGACTGCAGCGTAAAGCTTGCCGCCCGTTGCCCACGCTCGATCAAGCTGCGGCGGCCCAGCCCGTCAAGGGCTTCCAGCACCTGCACGGGAGCCCTCGGCACGCTGAGGGCTGAGAGCAGCTCCTCCAGGCTCACCGGCTCGCGCAGGATGGCCAGCCACAGCAGCACACTCTGCTCGAGCACCGAGAGACGGTCGAATTGCTCGCCTAGCAGCTCGCGCACCCCGCCAAAGACCACCTCGCCCTGCGCCAGAAACGGACAATCTCGCCCCCGAAGAGTTCCACGATGGTCTGCGCCACGATCTTTAAGGCCAGCGGGTTGCCCCGGTAGACCTCGACCAGGCGCACCCGGTCGTGCGGGGAATCCACCACCTCTTTCTCTGCCAGTAACTGAGCGCCTGCATGGCCGTCCAGCCCGGCCAGACGCAACACACGCACCGGCGAGCGGCTGCCTTCCAGCGCCACGAGGTCGGCCGGTTTCTCCCGACTGGTCAGCAGCAAGCAACTCTGGTGCGCCGTCTCGCCCATCCGGCGCAGCAGTCGGGTATAGCTCTCGAAGCCTGCACGCATGCGGCTCGTGCCCTCCCCTTCCTCCAAGAGCATCTCCAGGTTGTCCAGCACCAGCAGCACCCGCCGAGCGCGCAGCTGCTCCAGCAGCCGCCGCAGCCGTCCTTCCAGGGAGTCCGGTAGGTCCCGCAGCCGCTGCGGGGCGAGCACCTGCAGGCACTCCTCCACCAGTGCGGAACAGGCGGGGGCATCACGCAGGGACCGCCAGATCACCACCTCGAAGTGCGCCGCCACCCGGTGCATCACGGTGACCGCCAGTGCCGACTTGCCGATGCCGCCCAGGCCCAGCACACTCACCACTCGACAGCGCTGCTCTCCCACCCAGCGGGAGAGCAGCGCCAGTTCCTCCGCGCGCCCATAGAAGCTGGGGACATCGAGCGCCTCGCCCCAATCCAGGCGCGGCTCACCCGAAGCCTGAGGAGCCCTGAGCAGGTCCGCGCTACGGGTCGGCTCGCCCGCGACTTCCACCAGAGGGGAAGCCTGCTGGCTGAGCAGCCCCTGCAACCACGACTCATCCAGCAGCACCTTCTGATGCGCCGCACGCCAGAGCGCCCGAATCTCCGCGGCCTCGCGCCCGGCGGCAAAGACGTGCTGCTGCAGAGCCAGGGCAATGAAGGCTTTGAGATGGTCGGCTTTGGGATAACTCTGGCCGACCTCCCACCCTCCGATCGCGTTGCGGGAGACCCCCAGGCGATCGGCCAATCCGGCTTGGGTCAGCCCGACCGCCGTCCGCAGCGTCAGCATGAGCTGACCGAAGGCATAGTCCTGCTCTCGATACGAAGATTTCTCCACGAGTCGTCTCCTTTCCGCACGACGACCCGCCCGAACCAGACCATGCCAGGTAACGCCAGGTGAGATGACAACTGCTGAACAGTGATTTCCTTAGCCACCACCAGTATACTGGTGTCTGTCGGGCGTGCGCACCATTGGGGTCAACGCCTGTGCGGGGGAGTGTGGAAGAGCTGCCTTGCGACTCCATACCCCCCTTCTTTTCGATTTTTAGCCTCTATGATAGCAGATTTGCAGGCGAAGTACGAGCCTCTTGCCCCTGCTCACTTGAGGTCTGACTGCCAGCCGGGGAGCAAGGTGGAATGCAAGGTGACTTGCGAGCTGATGGACAGTGCGTTTTGCTGCGCCTCCTTCTATACTGTTCGCAGTGGATGGAAATTACCAAATGAACCTGGTGAGATCTGTCTCATTCTCCTGGTGGAACCAGGCCACGTCTTTCTTGTGGAAGAGAAGCTTGCAGCCGTACGAGCTCAAGATCGACACGGACGGCGATGCCGTCGCCGATATCGCGTACCGGCTGCGCTTCTCCGCCGTCGAGGGCGGAGCGCAGACCGCGACGCTGCGCTGCGTTGAGGGCGCGCAGGCCGCCGGAACCGACGACGGCGGGCAGGCCCTCGTCGAGGGGGCACCAGTCTCGACCGGGCCGGAGGCACGGGTGACGGAGGCCGGCGGCTACCGCCTCTTCGCGGGCTGGCGCAGCGATCCCTTCTTCATCGACCGGCGCGGCGTGTTTTTTAACCACCTGCAGTTCACCGGCGACGATTTCTTCGCCGACAAAGACGTGTGCAGCATCGTGCTGGAAGTGCCCAACTCTGCCCTCGGGCCCAAACAGAGTGGCCTGTGGCACCGCACGCTGGTCCCGGCTGACGGCGCGGACGGGGGCTGGGTCCAGGTGGAGCGCGGCGCTCGGCCCCTGCAACTCATCCTCGTCTTCGCTGCTACCGGCGGGGAGCTAGAGGCCTACCTCGCCGGGGAGCCGGCGGATGATGCCCGGTTCGTCGCCGGCTTCGCGCACGCGCTGGAGCACACGGGTGGGTATACGCCGGAGGAAGCAAGGCGGGTGGCAGGGACACTGCTGCCCGAGATCCTGCCCTATGACCCGATGCGCCGAGCGTCCTTCCCAGACAATGGCCGAACCCTCACCGACGACGCCGTCGATGCCTTCCTGGCGCTCCTCACAAATGGGAAGGTGACCGAGGATACGGTAGGGCCCCACGGCGATCTGCTGGCCGAGTTCCCCTACCTGGGGCCGCCGCACAACGCCTGAGGGCTGAGGGCGAGCAGGTGCTGCGATGCCATCGGTCGCTCGTGGTGTGAGGCCCTCCCCGCTGGTTCACGCTGCATCGGCTGATTGGCCTCTTCGTCGTTGCCGGGCTGGTCCACGGTGCCCTGGTGGACCCCGTCCTGCGCCGCTCGACGATCCTGCTGGGGTGGTACGTGGCAGTGGCGGCGGTCGGGACCGCCGCATACGTGTACCGGGAGCTGTTTTTCCGCTTCTTCTCGCGGCGGTGGCAGTACGACTATGCGGTGAAGGCGATCAATCGGCTGGACCCGAGAGCGCTCGAGGTCGTGCTTGCTCCGACGGCCCGACCCCTGCAGTTTGTAGCGGGGCAGTTCGTTTTCGTGCACTTCGGTGGCAGCGCCGAATGGGAACGGCACCCCTTCACCGTCAGCAGTGCCCCGCAGGAACACGATCTTCGCCTCTCGATCGAGGCGCTGGGCGATTACACCCAGCACCTGAGCGACACCCTGCAACCGGGGGCACCGGCAATCGTGAGTATTGCGTTTGGTCTGTTCGATTACCGCAACGGCACCCGTGAGCAGGTGTGGATCGCTGGCGGCATCGGGATCACTCCGTTTCGGAGCTGGATACGCGCGTTCCCCACAGAGCAGCAGATAGAGTTCGACATCGACCTGTACTACACCGTGCGTAGCGAAGACGAGGCGCTGTTCCTCGACGAGATCAGGATGGCGGCCACACAGCACCCATCCTTCCGGCCGCACATCATCTACTCCCAGCGCGACGGGCCCCTCACCATGGAACACATCGTAGAGACCTGCGGTGGTGGTCCGATCGTCGCCAAGGATGTCTATATGTGCGGTCCGAGTGGGATGACGGAGAGTTTCCAGCACGCACTGCGAAAGCTCGGTGTGCCGCTCATTCACATCCACTTTGAGCATTTCATCTTCCGCTAGAGCGCTTAAGCGTACGTTTTAACCATTCTGGCCTCTATGGCCTATCTGCTCATCTGGCACGAGCCAGCAGCGTTTGTATGGCATTCAAGGAAGTACAGTCCAGAGTGAAGGAGGAATTGCATGCACATTGTCGTCGATTTGAACCGGTGCCAGAGCTATGGGCAGTGCGTCTTCGCTGCGCCAACCGTGTTCCGGATGCATGGCGAGGAAGCGCTTGAGTATGACTACGAACCCGACGAGGCGCTCCGCCTGCAGGTCGAGCGTGCTGCCGCTGCCTGCCCGGTGCGAGCGATCAGCATCGAGCGCGCGGATGAGCCGTTCGTGGGAAATTCGCGGCCCGGCGCCAAGGAGGAACGTGCGTCATGATGAGCATTGCAACCAATGGCCGCCTCGTCATCGTCGGGGCCTCTCTCGCCGGGTTGCGTGCGGCGGAGGCGCTGCGCGAAGAGGGCTTCAGCGGGCATCTCACGATCATTGGTGATGAACCGGATGCGCCCTATGACCGTCCGCCTCTGTCCAAGACCGTGCTGACCGGTTGGCTCCCGGCGGAGCACACCACGCTGCCGCGATTGCGCAACGTCGAGGCGCAGTGGCTCCTCGGCGTTGCGGCGGTCGGGCTGGACCTGTCCCATCGGCAGGTTCATCTGGCCGACGGAGCACAGGTGGCCTTCGACCGCCTGCTGATTGCCACTGGCACGCGTGCCCGGCCCTGGCCAGACGCCAAGCAGGCGGCCCTTGATGGGGTCTTCACGGTGCGCACGCGCGACGATGCTGCTCGGCTGAGGGAGCGCCTGGCCGCCGGACCCAAGCGGGTCCTAGTCATTGGCGCAGGCTTCACCGGCTCGGAGGTGGCCTCCGTCTGCCGTGAGCTTGGCGTCCCGGTGACCGTCGCCGAGCGCAGTCCCACGCCGCTCGCCGGTGCACTTGGCCAGGCTGCCGGTGCCGTTGCCGCTCAGTGGCAGCGTCAGCATGGTGTTGATCTGCGTTGCAACGTCACCGTCATAGCCCTGGAGGGCGACGCACAGGGGCGACTGCGCCGCGTCCAGCTCTCCGATGGCGATGCGCTCGATCTCGATGTGGCCGTAGTCGCCCTGGGTGCGCTCCGCAATACGGAGTGGTTGTGTGGCTGCGGGCTGGCGGCTGATGCGCGCGGGGTGGTCTGCGATGGGGCCTGTCGCGCGTTCGACGTCAATGGCATCGTGACCGACGATATCTTCGTGGCCGGGGACGTAGCCCGCTGGCCCCATCCGCTCTACGATGGTGAGCTGATTGCGGTCGAACACTGGGGCAACGCCGTCGAGCAGGCCACCACAGCCGCCCATAATATGGTCTGTGCCCCGTCTGCCCGCCGTGCCCACAAGCCCCTGCCCGCCTTCTGGTCCAACCAGTTTGGCGTCAACCTCAAAGCGATTGGCCTGCCAACGGTCGCCGACGAGGTCGTGGTCACGCAGGGCAGCGTCGCCGAGCGCCGCTTCGTGGCGGCCTACGGGCGGAAGGGACGCATCGTCGCGGCGGTCAGCGTCAACATGCCCCGCTGGTTGCCAGCCTATCAGGCGCTGATCGAGGCGGAAGCGGCGTTCCCCCCTCAGCTGCACGCCGCTGACGGGCCAGCCGAGCTGCGACCCGTGTCGGCAGGCTTTCCACCGCCCGGTCAGTCCACGCACAGTCCCGGCGCTGTGACGACCGGCCCTGGCCCGAGCACGCCCGCGGTTGAGGGGGAGGCTGCCACCAGAATGGATCCACGCGTCCCGCCAGGACCACCCCCCTTATGAGGGTAGAGAGTAGGAACAAAGGAGACAAGAAGAAGGAGAGCACGTATGACTCAGACAAACATGGCACAGGGAAAGCTCTTCGCGCAGGTGCTCGATCCGGCCAACCGTGCCAACCCCTACCCGCTGTATGCGCGCCTGCGCGAGACGCCAGTTGCGCTGCAGGAGGATGGATCCTATGTGGTGAGCACCTACCGGGAGATTGGGGCGCTCTTGCACGACCCGCGCATCAGCTCTGATGAACGCAAGAGTACCCAGGGGCAGGCGCGCTGGCCTCCTCGGACAGGTTTGCGCAAGAGGAAGCAGGAATACTGGCACAAAAGGCGCCAGAAGCCGGCGCGCTGGCCGCCTTGGCCGAACAATACAACCACATCAGCGCAGGGCCAGAGGCCGGCGACCGCGCACCCGATGGGCACCTGCTGGACCGGTCGGGGCAGGCGACCTCCCTGTTCGCCCACTTCCGCACGCCGCACTTCCGGTTGCTCTTGTTTCAGGGGCGCAGCTCGGCTGCGGACGTTGCGGACCTGGCAAGCATCGGCCAGAAGCTACGAGAGACGAGCGGCGGACTGGTGCGCGCGTGCCTCATTGTTGGTCCGCAGGACGCGACGAGCGTTCTGGCGGATGACCTCATCCTGCTGCGCGATCCGGAGCATGGCACGCATACGACCTATGGCGCAAGCTCGTCCTGCCTGTATCTCGTGCGGCCGGATGGGTATGTCGGATTCCGGTCCCGCACTGCCGACGAGTCGAAGCTCATCGACTACCTGAGACGGAACTTCGCTATGGGGTACATGGCATGACGAGAGGGGTGTGCCACATTTTTTGCAAAGAGGAAGCTCAGAGCAGAACAAGAATGTCATCAGACAAAGTCTCCCGCTACTGCTGACAGCACGATGTGCGACCAAAGAACTTCCAGGCCAACCACTGTGGCACCACCGGGTGATCGTGGGCGAAGGTCCCATGCGTTGCCGAAACCAGGGCGATGATGGTGCAGGGCACCGTCCCCATCAGATTCTGCGCGGTTCCTGCACCGATTCGCCGGTGGGTATCGAAGAAAATGTAGGGTGTCGGATGGGGCCGTCCTGACTTGGGGAGGACAGTGGGTTCACCAAGGGTAAACGCCTGCCACACAATATCGTCTATATGTATTTTATGAGTCTTGATTGCTCTGGTTGCCTGTATTGTCGTTGGTGATTGAGGCGTAACTTGTGTGCCCAAAGCCCTGCTGATAGTCCGATAGTCCTCGCCTGCGTTTGATCTCTGCGCGCAGGGGCTGTTAGATTGCGGGCGCCCGGGCCTTGGATACCATCTCGCTCAATGCTCCCGACTTACATCAGCATTATCTGTGGTGCGGTGCGCTTCAATCGTACGCACCAATTCCTGCAAGCGAACCGGTTTGCTCAGATAGTCATTCGCCCCAGCCGCCAGGCAGCGCTCGCGGTCGCCCACCATCGCGAGCGCGGTCAAGGCAATAATCGGGATCGCCGCCAACGTAGAGCTAGCGCGGATGCGGCGAATCGCCTCCAGCCCATCCATGCCCGGCATCTGGATGTCCATCAGGATGAGGGCCGGGGGGGCGGCGTGGGCGTGGGAGAGGGCCTCGGCGCCGTTGCGCGCGACGACCACCTGATACTCTTTGGCCGCAAGATAGCGTGTGAGGGTGCGGATATTGTTTTCATCATCCTCTGCAAGCAGAATGACGGGCCGCTGGGCAACCGGCGGCGGTTCCAGCGCATTCAGCAGTGCTGGAGCTACGGTCTGGGATGATTCGCATGACACGATGGTGGCCAAGGTCTCCTGCAACTGCTGCCGGGCGATCGGTTTGACCAGATAGCCGGCCGCGCCCAATGCCAGGCCTTGAGGTCGATCGTCGACCACTGACACGACCACAACCGGGATAGCGTGCACGCGCGGATCGGCCTTGAGCTGCGCCAGGACATCCCACCCGGAGCGGTCCGGTAGCTGAATGTCCAACAGAATCACATCCGGGCGTACGTCCAGTGCGGCCTCCAGCGCTCCTGCACCGCAGGGATGCACATGCGCCTCCGCACCCAGTTCGCGCACATACCGCGCGAGCTGTGCGGCGGATGGCGGTGAGTCTTCGATGACCAAGGCGCGCTGCAAGGTGGCGCCACGTACGAGCGCTGGCGTGGCCAGATCGCTGGTAGCAACTGGAGCGGACACCGGCACCACCGCCGTCCGCGGCAGCGTGATGGTGAAGCGACTACCCTGCCCCAGCGTACTCTCGACCGTCAGGCTCCCGCCATGCAACGCGGCCATCTCATCAACCAATGCCAGTCCCAGCCCGGTGCCCGTATATTGCCGCGCCAGGCGACTATCTATTTGCACAAACGGCTGAAACACGCGCGGCAGGTCGTCGGCCGCAATGCCAATCCCGGTATCCCACACGGTCAGGCGCACGCACTGCGCTGCCGTGTCGCCCACCACATCGAGACCGACCGCGCCGCCTTCAGGGGTAAACTTGACCGCATTGCTGAGCAGGTTGACCAGCATCTGTTTGAGGCGCCGAGCATCGGCCTGGAGCACGGTGACCGCACTGTCGATGTTCAACGTGACACTCAGCCGCTTCTGATGGGCGGTCTGTTTGACCAAGCGCAGGCTGGCCTGGCACACCGGCGCAATCACGACCTCCTCGACGTCCAGATCGAGTTTGCCCGCCTCGACCTTAGAAAGATCGAGGATGTCGTTAATCAGCGCCAGCAGGTGGCGGCCGCTCTCGTCAATATGGCGTACCGCATCGATCTGCTCAGCGTTGACCGTCCCGAAGACCCCCTCCTGGAGGGTTTCGGCCATGCCGAGGATGGTGTTGAGCGGCGTGCGCAGCTCATGCGACATGCTGGCCAGGAACTCATCTTTGTGGCGCGCGGCGTGCGCCAAGGCGGCGTTGGCTGTCTCCAGGCGCCGTTGAGCCTGCACGAGCTGCGTATTCTGTTGCGCCAGGTCGGCCTGGTGCGCCATGAGCGCCTGCTGGGCGGCGATGGCCGTGGCCGCCGCCGCATGACTGTCCCCGACCGCGCCGCCGAGGAGCCAGGTGGCGAGCGCACTCGCGCCTGCTAGCAGCCAGAGCAAGCCCAACGCCACCAACTCCAACCGCCAGATCGGTTGCATTGTGAAGCCCTCCGGCGTGGTGAGCGGCGCCGTGGGTGCGATGAGTGCCCCGTACAGCAGCACGTTGATCAGAAACGGCACGCCGGTGAGGACGGTCGCCCACAGCAGTGGGGTGCGGGGCTGCCCGAAGGCGCCGGCGACGACCACCAGCAGCCCCATAAAAAAGACTGCGGGAATGGCCGTGCGATTGATCAGCGCCGAGGCGAGGATAACGAGAACATTGCCGGCGAGCATCATGTGCACCGCCAGTCCGACCCGCCCGGTACGATTGATGGCGTAGGGTGTGGCGAAGATCAGGCAACTG
>DASPXY010000616.1:0-5718 GCA_035637055.1 Gemmataceae bacterium
CGCCACCCGCCACCCGCCACCCGCCACCTTTTCGCTCCGAGGCACACGAGGTCGCCGCGCACCGTGCCCACGACGAGACGGCCGCCACCAACCGCCGGCGAGCCGGCCATGGCGCCGAGATCGAAACGCGCCAGCTCGGTACCGCGGGTCAGATCCAGAACGTAGAGGTGACCGTCCAGGGATGCCGCCACCACCCGCTGCCCGACGATCACTGGCGAACTATCGACGCGTCCTCGGGTCGCAAAAGTCCAGATTTCCTTGCCGGTCTGGCGCTGCAAAGCGCGCACGCACCGATCGCGGCTGGCGACCACAACCAGATCCTCGGTGACCGCCGCGGAAGCGTAAAACGGCTGGGCCCCGCGTTGGGGCTGGTAACTCCAGAGGATGGCGCCTTTCTTCCAGTCCACCGCCAGGAAGCGATTCTCCATGCTGCCGACGTACAGGTGGTCGCCGCGCACCGCGACCGACGCCCCGACGTGCCCCTCCAGATCCAGGACCGTCACCCGTTTGCCCGCGATCGGATCGACGACGTGCAGGGATTTGTCGCAGCCGCCTACCAGGATGCGATCCCCGACCACGGCCGGCGCGCCGTGGACCTGTCCCCCCGTCTTGACCTGCCCGGCGACCTTGCCCGCCGGGGTCACCCAGTAGATATGATGGTCATCCGATCCGAAAACGATCTTGTCCTGGAAAAAGTTGGCCGGCGACAGGATCGGTCCCTTCGTGGGCACCGACCAGCGTTTCTTGCCCGTGGCCGCCTCGACGCAATGGAACTGCCCCGCGAGATCGCCGACATAGACGGCCCCCGCACGCACCGCCGGGGCCGCCTTGATGCCTCCCTCGGCCCGATACTGCCACTGCTTTTTCCCGCTGGCCAGGTCGAGGGCGTACAGGGTGCCGTCCATCGCCCCGACGTAGACCGTCTGTCCGACGATGGCCGGCGTTCCCTCGATGCCGTCCGGAGCGTTGAAGGTCCAGAGCACGGCCAGGGCATCCGGCAAGGGCGAGACGGCGACTCCTGTTTGCAGGCTATCGCCCCGAAAGACAGGCCAATCGCCGGGACTTTTTTCCTGGGCCGGGAGCAGCGAAACGGCTCCCAGCCAACCGGCCAGGGCCACCACGAGGCAGGCTTCGAGGCATCGTCGCATCGGCTTGCTCCTGCAGTTGAGGGACTTGAGACGTTCCCGATGGCTGATTGCGGAAGCGGCATCTTGTCCCGGTCCGAAGCGTGAGCGAGGGACACAAACGAGCACTCTAGCAGACCTCGCCACCGCCCTGCAAACTCTTTTCACCCCCGACGCTTGCTGTCAGCAGCGAAGCGGAACTGTGAAGGCAGGAAGCATGTCCAGTGAGGTCCGGTGGGCGAATGTCCGACGCTGCGAATCAGGCGTGTCCCGGCGCCAGCATGGCTCTGGGGGAGTAGAATCAGCCCTGCCTTTCGTCGAACGAGAGCATGACCTTCGCGCAAGAGGACACTTATGCGTACCAAGATCGCTTGCCTGCTCCTGGTCCCAGTCCTGGCGATGGCAGTAAGGCACCCGGTCGGTGCCGGAGCGAAGGAGGAGTTGGCCGCCTGGCAGGGCACCTGGAAACTGGTGTCCCTGGAGATCGACGGCGAACCCCAAACCCTCTCCCAGGCGCCGCAGTGGGTCGTCAAAGGAGACAAGGTGTTCTACGGCGGCGGACCGCTCGCCGTCCTGACCCTCGACGCCACGACGACCCCAAGGAGCCTCGACCTGCGTTTTCTCAAGCCGGAAAAGGTCTACGAAGGAGTTTATTCCCTGAGTGGGGACACCCTCAAAGTCTGCGTCAACCGGCAGACCGAAGGCGTGAAGGAGCGGCCCCTTGGCTTTACCACCAAGGGCAAGGGGGATTGGCGGCTCCTGGTCTTCAAGCGCGCTCAAGGAGATGGCATGGAGGGCCTTAGTGGCTACGTCGGCATCGCCATCCAGGCCATTGCAGAGCGAAAGGAACTGATCCTCAACCAAGTGCTCCCTGGCAGTCCCGCACAGGCCGCCGGTTTGAAAAAGGACGATGTCCTGGTCAAGGTCGGTGCCGGGGACGCGACCGACCTCCGGGCGGTCGTCACTCTGGTCCGGCAAGCGCGGCCGGGCAGTGAACTCACCTTCCGCATCCGCCGTGGCGGTCAGGATCGCGATGTCGTCGTGAAGGTCGGCATTCTGCCCTTCTCCCTGCTCGATTGAGCTACCTGATTGCCTTTCAGGACGGGAAAGTCCGGCTGGAAGTGCTGGGCGAAGCCAGAGAGGGGTGCCGCTCTACTTGCACGACGCGACCGCCGGTGGGTCATGCGGCCCTCGTTGTGGCACGGTCAGGAGACCGTGCCACGCTCGTTGTGGCACGGTCTCCTGACCGTGCCACGGGGCTTGACCGCAGGTCTCCTCTGGACTCCCAACGTTCAGGGAGACCTTCGGTCGGAAGAGTGGCGGGGACTCTTCGATAATTCCGACGCATCGCACGACACGAGGATGGTGCGGATCGGATTGGTGCTCTCGTGCGGCTTGAAGTCGAGCAAATCGTCCGGCACCGCCCGCCACACGCTCGCCGTCGCGAGAAGCCCCGTAAACGAGGCTCGCAGAGAGGTGAGGGAATGACCACCCGACCCGCCCTCAAGGGCGGGCCTAGACCGCTGCCGCGGAAAGCCCCCTCAAGGGGGCTGAATAGAGTAGCGAAAGCAGGATTCTGTCGGGACGTTGCCGTTTCTGGCACAACCCCTTGAGGCTCGGCGTACGCTGGGATAATGTGAAGGGAACCTCAGAGGATTCAAGAGATGCACCCGTTCGACCAACTCACACGCCGTGCCTTCCTCGGCCGCTCCAGCGCCGGACTCGGCGCTGTCGCCCTGGCGACGCTGCTCAACACCGACCGGCCAGCCGCCGCACAACCCGGCGGAGCGGCGCCGCTGCCGCGCTGGCGCGGCGTTCTCAATCCGCTGCATATCGCCCCGAAGGCGAAGCGCGTCATCTGGCTGTACATGGCCGGCGGGCCGTCGCACCTGGAAACTCTCGATTACAAGCCCGTCCTCGCGCGGATGAGCGGCCAGCCGATGCCCGAATCGTACACGCGCGGCCAGCCCATCGCCCAGCTGCAGGGGCAACAACTGCGCTGCCTCGCTCCGCAACATCGCTTTCGCAAATTCGGACGCTCCGGACAGGAAATCGCCGATATCTTCCCGCACCTCGGCACCGTCGCCGACGAACTGTGCATCGTTCGTTCGCTGCGGACCGAGGCGATCAACCACGATCCCGCCCACACGTTCATGAACACGGGCAGCACCATCTCCGGCCGCCCGGCGATGGGCTCGTGGCTGTATTACGGCCTGGGCTGCGACAGCGAGGATCTGCCCGGCTTCGTCGTGCTGACCTCGACGGGGCGTTTCGGCCAGTCGCAGCCGATCGCGGCGCGGCAGTGGCACAGCGGTTTCCTGCCGAGCCGCTTCCAGGGCATCCACCTGCGCTCGACCGGCGACCCGGTGCTGTACCTGTCGCGACCTGCGGGCGTGGACGCCGGGCGGCAGCGCGACGTCGTCGATGCGGTGCAGGCGCTCAACCGCATGCACGACCAGGCGGTGGACGACCCCGAGATCGCGACGCGCATCGCCCAGTACGAACTCGCCTTCCGCATGCAGACGAGCGTGCCGCAGTTGCGCGATTTCAGCAACGAGCCGCAGCGCGTCCTCGACCTGTACGGCACGCGCGGCTCCGACGGCTCGTTCGCGGCGAACTGTCTGATGGCGCGTCGCCTGGCCGAACGCGGCGTGCGCTTGATCCAGCTGTATCATCGGGATTGGGACCATCACGGCAGCATCCGCGATCACGTCGCCGGCTCGGCGCGCGAGGTCGATCAGGCGGCGGCGGCGCTCATCAAGGATCTGAAGTGGCGCGGCATGCTGGACGAGACGCTGGTGGTCTGGGGCGGCGAGTTCGGCCGCACGCCGATGGCCCAGGGCAACGGCCGCGATCACCACATCAAGGGCTTTTCGATGTGGCTGGCCGGCGGCGGCATCAAGGGCGGCATCAGCCACGGGCAGACCGACGAGTTGGGCTACAACGCCGCCGAGGATATTGTGGAGGTACACGATCTCCATGCGACGATGTTGCGCTTGCTCGGCATCGATCACTTGCGGCTGACGTATCGCTTCCAGGGTCGCGATTTCCGCCTGACCGACGTGAGCGGCAACGTCGTGGAGGAGATCCTCACTTGAGGGACGGGGGAGCCCCGTACCATGCCCGCAGGCATGTCCCGAGCCGGCGCGCTTTATCCCGAGAGGGGCAGTCAAAGACCTCTTTCCGCAATCGCCTGGCTGGCGGTAAAATGAAGCGTCGGCGAAACGGATCTCATCTCATCGCGCCGACACCCTGCAGCGCTCGCCTTCGCGTCCAGGGTGCGCGCCCTCCGAGGATGTCTGGCATCCACCAACCGCAAGCATCCCCTCGGCCCTGCCGCATTTTCACCAGCAGTCGCGATCACCTTTGGGCCATTCCTTCTACGAGACGGACAAGCGCAAGGCGAGGAAAAAGCCATGAAGTTCTTCACGCCGGACCTGTTGGAGCGTTTCGGCTCCGAGAATGACCGGATCGCCCTCGCCGCCCAGGAGGAACTGGAGGGCCGCTCCGAGCAGTACGCGGACCACCTGCGGAAGATCGCGAAGAAGTTGCCGCCTCGCTTTCTGGAGGTACAGGAACGCTTCTACCTGCACGATGCGCGGGTCGTGGAACCGGTTTTTCCCTGGCTCCATCCCGAGTTCCTGGAGCGTTTTCACCCGGACCTGTGGTGGGACTGGCCCTTGCGAGTTCGTCAGCCGGAGGGGCAGCCAGGCTGGCGGCCCTCGTTCATCCTGATTCTGCAACTCGATCCGCCGCCGCAGGAGTTTCTCGTGCTGCACTATCGGTTCGCACGGATTGATGAGGTGGGAGGGCATCCGCCGCTACGGGAAGAGAAGCTCGCGCTGCTGGAATGGCGGCACGACGAGGTCGAGTTGCTCCCGTCGGACGACCGCCTAGAGTTCGGGCACTCGATCCTGTTTACGCACGGCCTCGAACTGCGCTTGCGGTTCAGGGATTTCGACTACGCGACGCTGAGTCCGCTGGCTCCGCTGTCCGAGTTGTCTGGAAAGTTCGGAACGGAGACGCAGACACGGTAATACGAACAGCAAAAGGGGATATTCACGGTTCTCGTAGTCGAGCAACCGTGAATGTCCCCTTTCTTTCCCGGCGTTCTTGAGGAGTTCACGGATGACCGTGAACGGCGGGCAGTCGGCAATCAGGTGCTGGATGGCGAAGGCTTCGTTGCGGTAGCGGATCGTCTCGTTGCGGACTGTCTCACTCATCTGATTCCTCCCAGTTCAGCCACGGTGCAAGGTCTTCCCACAGCCAGTAGGCTCGACCTTCCGAGTCGGTGTACTCAGGTACGGGCCAGCAGCGGATGTGTGCCGGCGTCACGCCGACTGCTTCTAGTTCTTCTGCAGTAATAAGATCGGTATTGTACACGGCCCACCCTTCCGATAACGCTGCCACTCCAAGGCATCGTAAGGCAGGGGGTGGTGTGGAATCGTGGGGGAGAAGGTGCGGAATGGTGCGGAGTTTGGACCGGGCGTTGGGGCGGTTACTTGATGCGGTAGCCTCCGCCTGTCTGACCAGCGAAGTGGATGACTTGCTTCCAGTCCGGGTCTTTTTTAGCCAAGCGGGTCAGAATGCCGCG
>DASPXY010000617.1:0-3080 GCA_035637055.1 Gemmataceae bacterium
TGCCCACATGCGCGGCATGGGCTGTTTGCTCACCGGCATCGAGTTGTTTCCTGGCAACGTCCAGGGCGGCAGCGACACCCCCGCCGGCTGGGCACGCGGCATCTCCATCGACCAGGAAATCAAGACCCACCTGCAGCGCGACGCGGCGACCCGCACCCGCTTCGGCTCGCTGGAATTCGGCGTCATGGTCCCCAACCGGGCCGACACCTGGACCCGCATGGTCTACGCCGCCGCCAATCGGCCGATTGCGCCCATTGACGATCCCTATCAGATGTTCGCTCGCCTCTATGGCCGCCTGCGCGATCAGGCGACTCTCACCAGCGTGCTCGATGACCTGCGCGGGGATTTGCAGCGCGTCGCCTCCGTGGTGAGTGCCGAGGATCGCCGCTTGCTCGAGGAACACACCACCTTCGTGCGCGAGATGGAACGCGATCTCCGGGCGGAGGGCAGCAGTCCCGTGCAACACGCGGTGCCGCGGCTGGAGGCGAACGTCCGTAACGAGAACGACAACATGCCGCGGACCTCACGGATGCAGATCGATCTGATGGTGAACAGTTTCGTCGCCGACTTCACTCGTGTGGCCACCCTGCAGTACACCAATTCGGTCGGCAATGCGCGGATGCGGTGGTTGCGGATCACCGAGGGGCAACACGAACTGTCGCACCGCCCCGACAGCGACCGCACCGCTCAGGAACAACTCACCAACATCAATCGCTGGTATTGTGAGGAACTTGCCTATCTCGCCCGGCGCCTGGCCGAAACTCCCGAGCCGGGCGGCACCGGCAGCCTGCTCGACAATACCCTGATCGTCTGGACCAACGAACTCGGCAAGGGCAACTCGCACACGCTCGACAACATTCCGTTCGTGCTAGTAGGCAACGGGCTCGATTTCCGCATGGGCCGTTCGCTGCGCTACAGCCGGGTGCCTCACAACCGCCTGCTGCTGGCGCTGGCTCACGGCATGGGCCATCGCATCCAGGGTTTCGGCAACCCCAACTTCTGCGGCGGCGGCGTGCTGGGGAATCTGACGTGACCACAGCGAGAGTGACGTTACCCTTGTTCCCAAACTCTGTTTGGGAACACACTTGAGCGAAACTCTGTTTCGCGCGTCGCCGAACCGCTGGGCAGCGTGTGCGAAACAGAGTTTCGCTCAAGAGCGTTCCCAAACTCAGTTTGGGAACGAGAAGCCAACAGAGTTTGGGAACGAGAAGCCAGATCAGCCCTGCGCCGAAGCAGTCCGGAATACCAGGACGGCCAGCTCCGGCGCCACACCCAGGCGGATCGGCAGTCCAGAGACGCCGACCCCGCGGCAGATGAAGACCGGGCAGACGGGCCCCTGAACCAAACCCGAGCAGTACTTCTGCCCGTACCGCGACTGCGTGACCGGTGTCCCGATGAAGGGCAGCCGGATCTGGCCGCCGTGCGTGTGGCCACTAACGATCAGGTCCACGCGCAGACCACTGTCGGTCAGGCCAGTCTCTTCGGCCACGTCGGGGTTGTGCGAAAGCAACACCCGCGGCATCCTCGCCGGCAGGCCACCCAGCGCCTGCCCGTAATCTTGCTGGTCTTCCTTCAGGTCGCCCACGCCGCACAGCGCCAGCCCTTGCCCGGCATGCTGCACCAACCGCCGCTGGGGCGTCAGCACGAGCCGGTCGTTGTCGATCAGCGGGATGCCAGCGCGCGCAAACTCCCGCTGAGCCAGCGGCCCATCCTCAAACCAGTCATGGTTGCCAAGCACAGCGACCGTGCCAATGCGCGGCCGCAGCCGGGCCAGTTCCGCTACCACCGGAGGGATGTAGGCGGCGTTCTGGTCGATGTAGTCGCCAGTCAGCAACACCAGGTCGGGGTTCAGTGCATTCGTGGCGTCAACGACCTCGCGGATCCGTTCGAGCGACACCCAGGGGCCGTGATGCAGGTCCGTTACCTGGACGACGCACAGGCCGTCGAGTGATCGAGGGAGATCGCGGAGGTAAATTGTCCTTCGCGTCACCTCGAACCGGCGTGGTTCCACCGCCAGACCATACCCCAGGCCGGCCAGCGAGCCAGCTCCGAGCGCTTGCACGCCCCGGGCGAGGAACCCCCGGCGCGAGATGCCCCGATGCGGTTGCTGTGCCATCGCGGCCAGTGACCGAGGCGGGCGTGTCGCCCAGTCCCAGACAAAACGCAGGACAAACCCAGCCGTGAAATAAAATGCCACATTCACGACAAGCATGACGACCTCAGCGGCTGGGAGGCGAAGAAACGCCAACCATTGGATGCGGTAATACACGGTATCGCCGGGAAACCCCAGCACGGCAGCGAGTCCGTTGAGATAATCCAGCGTTTGCTGCCAACACCCGGCAGCGTGCAGCGGTCGTACCGCTGCGTTAACGATCAGTGTGTAGGCAGTGACCAGCAGCGCGAGGAGGGCGCCGCAGCGCACATAAGTTCGGAACTGGCTGGCGGGTTGAGTTGCTTGGGGCTGCATGGTCGATCCACCGTTCTGAGTCCACCCGCGGGCACGGGGCGGGACTTCGGGAAACGTCTTGCCTTCATCTGACCATGCGGAACCCGCCGGCGCGGCGGACAGGAAAAGCGAAAAAGGTGGAGCGACCGTGGGCGGTCCGCTATCCTGAAACCGTTGACGAGCGGTGGAAAACCCGGAGCGCGGGCGTCTCGCCCGCTTGCTTTGCGGGCGAGACGCCCGCGCTCCGGGGAGGAACGTCTGGAGGCGGGCGGCCATGTCCAGTGGGGGGCAACTCAGCGAGCTGTTGTTGCGCTGGGAAGAACAGCGCGAGCAGGGCCGGGACGTCTCTCCCGAGGAACTGTGTCGCGATTGTCCCCATTTGCTGGAAGAGGTTCGTCGCGAGATCCGCGGCCTGGAGGGGCTCTACGAGCGACTTGACCTCGCCCGCACGGCCGAAACCTTGCCGGATAGTCCCGTTTCGCCCAGCCTCCCTCACTTCCCCGGCTACGAGATTCTGGGGGAGCTGGGGCGGGGCGGGATGGGCATCGTCTACAAGGCGCGGCAGCTGAAACTCAACCGTGTTGTCGCTCTCAAGACCATCCGCGCAGGGAGCCACGCCGACGCGCAGGAGCTG
>DASPXY010000618.1:0-2219 GCA_035637055.1 Gemmataceae bacterium
GGGTCGGCAATGTTGCCGACAACGCCGCAACCTCAACGGGCAATCGGACTTGCCGCTCAGCGCCGACATTTCGGCGCTCTTCGGCGATCCTTGCGGCAGAAGGCTTTACGTTCGTGGCAACATTGCCGACCCACCACCCGATATTCCCGCTTGCGGGTTAGCAGTGAGCGCCAAGCCGCAAGCGGTAGCAGGAACTCAGGCCATGATGGCGCGGATCGGCGTGCCGTGGTCGATCTCCAGGCGCTGCCGGCCAGGGACGGCCAACCGCCGCGAATCGAGGCCGAGCAGGCGCAGGATCGTCGCATGCACGTCGGTCACGTAATGGCGGTCCTCCACCGCGTGGAAACCGATCTCGTCGGTCGCCCCGTGAACGACACCGCCCTTGATGCCGCCGCCCGCCAGCCACACCGAGAAGCCGTAAATGTGATGGTCGCGGCCGTCTGCGCCTTGCGTGCCCGGCGTGCGCCCGAACTCGGTTCCGAAGACCACAATCGTCTCCTGCAACAGGCCACGCCGCCTCAGATCGTTGAGCAGCCCCGCGATCGGTTTGTCCACCTGCCTGCAGTTGCGTTCGTGGTTGGCGCGCAGCCCGCCGTGAGCGTCCCACACACCCGCCCCGCCGGCGCCATGTTGGATCTGGACGAAGCGCACACCGCGCTCGACCAGCCGCCGCGCTGCGAGGAGCTGCATCCCGAAGTCGCGCGTCTGCGGCTGATCGAGGCCGTAGAGCCGCCGCGTTGCCTCCGTCTCCGCGTTGAAATTGAGCACGTCGGGCAGGGAGCGCTGCATCCGGAAGGCCAGCTCATAGGACTGGATGCGGGCCGCAAGCGCCGGGTCGTTGGGATACTCGACATTGCGGAGGCGGTTCAGGCGATTCACCAGGTCAAACTGCACGCGCTGCTCCGCGTCGGTCTGGTCGCTCTCCGGCCGGCCGAACTCCAGCGGCCGGGCGGGGTTGATCGCCAGCGGTACGGCGTCGTGCGCCGGGCCGAGGTAATGGCCGTCGCGGGCGTTCCAGTATTCGCGCCGGCCCATCGACACGAACTGCGGCAGGTTGTCGTTAAGCGAACCGAGGCCGTAATGCACCCATGCCCCCAGCGTCGGGAACTCGCCGTCGAGCATGTGGCGGCCCGAGTGGAACTGCGTCTGCGCCCCGTGGTTGTCATCGGTGGTGTACATCGAGCGGACGACGGCGAGGTCATCGGCGCAGCTCGCCAGGTGCGGCCACCAATCGCTGAGTTCGATGCCGCTCTGACCGTACTTGCGATGGCCGACCTGCAACCGCAAGAGACGGTTGCGCTGCTGCCCGTTGGCGTCGTTGATCACCACGACGCGGGCCAGTCGCAGCCGCTCCGGATCCTGCACGTGACGGAAGGGCGACTCGGCGATGGTCAGGCCGGCGTAGCGGTTGAGCAGCGGCTTGGGGTCGAAAGTCTCCAGGTGACTGACGCCGCCGTTCATGAACAGCCAGATGACGCTTTTCGCCTTCGGTGGGAAGTGCGGCCGACCATCCGGCGGCGACCAGGGGCCGTCCGACGCATGGCCGTCGCGGTGCAACATGGCCGACAGCGCCAGGCCGGTAAAGCCCATGCCGAGGTCAGCAAGGAAGGCCCGACGGTGAATGCTGCGATACGGTTGCCAGGGTGCGGGAGACGCTTGCATGGCGGCGTACCTCGTGGTGGGATTGTCTATGTTATACAGCCGCGGTGGGAGGCGGTCGAGGCAGCGCGTTCAACGGATCGTGATGAAATCGTTGTGATTGAGCAGGGCCTGGATCAGGTTGCCGCGCGCCCGCCGCACGATATCAGGGCGGCCCTTTGCCAGTTCACGCCATTGCCGCAGCGCTTCCTCACACGCAACCAATTCCTCCGAAGTAGGCGTTGCGGCGAGGACCGTCTCAAAGGCGGTACGGGCAAACTCGGTGTCGCTGACCTGCCCGAGTTGCTGGTGCAGGCGTTCGTTGATGCGCCCCGCCATCGTCAGCACCATCTTGCTGTTGGACAGGGCCAGGGCCTGTTGCGGCACAATGCTCACCGAGCGGCGGTAGCACTCCAGGACGGCGGCATCGTCGAACGTCCCCAGGAATTTCTGCTGCTCGTTGTGCGAATGGAAGAAGTAGAGGCTCCGCCGCCGCGACGTCTCGTTCTGGATCGGGATCGACGGGCCGCCCATCGTCGTGTCGAGTTCGCCGGCCACGAACAGGAGACTATCGTGCAGCA
>DASPXY010000619.1:0-5831 GCA_035637055.1 Gemmataceae bacterium
CCCGCCACGAGAAACGAGGCATTGGCCCCCTACCACGGAGGAACGCTTGGAGCCGCGAACCGGACGCCCTCCCACAACTTTTCTTGAGGATCGCCATGCCAACGCCGTTCACCTGCCCCCATTGCGGACAGCGACAGTACCTCGATGCTGGCGGCGTGCGCGGCGCCCTGTGTGCGGCGTGTGGCCAACCCCTCGCGGACTCGCCGGTCGCAGCGCAACCCCCACGCCGGCCGCGCGAACCTGTCGAGTTGACGGTCTGGGAAGGGGAAGCGCGCGGCGCCCCCCCGCAGCGGCCCGGAACAGTGCTGGCGGCCGGCACTATCTGGATCGTGTTTGGCGGGCTGATCCTGGTCAACTTCACGATCAGCGTGCTGGTGAACGCCTCGCTCGCCGACGCCCGGCAGCGGCAAGATCTCCTGGGAGGACTCTTTTGCGGCGGTCTGGTCTTCGCCCTCTTCGGCGGAGCCTTCATCTTCGTCGGCGTGCAAAGTGTCACCGGGACAGCGAAAGACACCCTTGGCAACGGCATCGGCTCAATCATCTTCGCCGCGCTCGGCATCGTGCTGGGCTCGCTGATGCTTGCGGCAGCTGCCCGCGATGCCCGGAGTGTCCCCTACGCGACCGTGTCCGCCGTTATCACCTTCGTGGTTGCTGCGGCGCTGCTGACGGCCGGTATCCTGGCCTTGATGGCCCGGGACGGCTACCGGGCGTGGCGCCGCGCCCGGCAGGGTTTCCCCGGACCGTATCGCCGTTAAGAAGCAAACGCCCCGGAGCGCGGGCGTCCCGCCCGCAAAGCAAGCGGGCGGGACGCCCGCGCTCCAGGTCTTGGACTTTCCTTGACGTGAACCATTTCTGAAAGGGGCCGACGATGGATCTGCAAGCGAAACTCAAGGAAGCGGTGAAGAGCAGAAATGACCTCGCCCGGGATCTGCTGCGGGTCATCCTGGGCGAAGTGTCAACGCTGCGGGCACGCAGTGGGAAAGAGCCCACCGAGGCGGAGATTCACAGCATCATTCGCAAGATGCTCAACAACAACAACGAGACTCGCAGAGAGTTGGAACAACACGGCCAGACGGCACACGAGGCTTATGACCACCTCGCTCGCGAGAACGGCTACCTTGAGACGCTGCTACCGCGCACGCTGGATCAGGCCGCAATCCTGAAGGAACTGGAGCCGATCACTGCCGCGGTGAAGGGGGCCAAGAACGATGGGCAGGCGACGGGCGTCGCCATGAAGCATCTCAAGCAGAAGGGCCTCGCCGTGCTGGGCGAGGATGTGGCAGCGGTCGTCAAGCAGCTGCGCACTGGCTGAGAGAGTGAAGGCGCAGAAAAAAACCTCCACCTGTGCCGTGTAGACGCTTTTGAGAACCCGCTGTGCAGTTTGGGTGCCTCACGCCCGGCTTACGGATCCCACAACATGGGTGGGCTTGCATGCCCCGGACGTTGGTATGTTGGCTCCCTGCGGGTACTCCATCGGTTCTTCAAAAGTGTCGCCTAATCACGAACACCGCAGAGGTTCTTGAAACCGCGAACGGTTTCATGTTCTTACTGTATCATGCCGCCTCGGTGACCGCAAGACGCCAGCGGTGATTTTGACCGCTGTTCTGGGGAAGCCTGAAAAAGTTTGCCGCCGCAGCGGGTTGTGCCTTGCCGCTCGCGTTTCGGACAGCATTCGGCGCCTTACGTCGGCGAGGAGCGCGTTGCCGCTTTCGAGGATCTATCCATGTCCCGACAGGTGCTGGTCGAGGTTGGAGTCGCGTTGGTGCTGAGCAACGTAATCTCTGCTCCGCACGCGGTTCGAGCCCAGGACAATCCCGCCAAGGCAGAGGCGGAAAGGCGGGCAATCGCGGCCATTGAAGAGATGAAGGGGTCGGTGATCAGAGACCCGAAGAAGCCCGGTCAGCCAGTGACTCATGTCACCTTTTACGATCCGATTGATGCCGAGGCTATCGAACTGCTCAAGGCATTCCCCGCGCTGACGTCTCTCGGTTTCGCAAGGATCGCGATCACCGATGCGATTCTGGCACGGGTGGCTGAGCTGACCCAACTCGAATCGCTGGACTTGGGGGGAGATAAGGTCACCGACGCCGGTCTGGGGCACTTGAAGGGATTGACCCGGTTGGAGTCGCTCTTGGTCGGTGGAGCCGCTATCACCGACACGGGCCTGGCACATCTCAAGGGCTTCACGCGGCTGCGATGGTTGACCCTGGATGACGTTCCTATCACTGATTCCGGCCTCGTTCATCTGCAGGGCCTGACCCGCTTGCGCTGGCTTCACCTCACTAAGACCAACGTCACGGATGCAGGGGTTGCCAGGCTCAAGGAATCCCTGCCCTACACGCTCATCAACGTCGGCTGGCGTCGGGGAAAGGAGTCGCAACGGGCGGCCAATCCGAGCAATCCCTTGCTCGCGAAAGGCGCACTGGTGGCACTCGGAACGAGCGCGGCCCTCGTGCTTCTATTGCGGCCCTGGCGACGAGGGGCAGGTTGGCGTCGGTGGGTGTGGAAAATCCCTCTCATCCTGGCGCCGATCCTGCTCCTGGCGGATGAACTGCAGAAGCTCGCTCCTGCGAAGATCCCGATCACCGAGGGCGATCCCGTCAGGTTCTGGTTATGCGCCTGCAAGGTCGATGTCGGACTGGAGAGCGTCTGCATGGGAGGGTTCTACCAACCCCGAGATGGCTGGTACATCTACTACGATCAGGGTTTCCACGGCCAGTTTCTCTACCGCGTCAAGGAGGCTGACGTCCAGGCGCTCTTTCCCCGAGTCGTGCAGAAACTCCAGGGCGCACCTGCCGGAGTTTTGGCTCCCGACGTGGAGGCGGCCTATCGCGAGTGGGTCCGGGTGGATCCCGGGCGGACCGATGCGAAAGTCCTCCTTAGGAAAGTGAGGGAGGCCCAACTTACCCGGCTGTGGCAGGAAAACCCGGAGTTCTACGAGCACGTCGCCACCGAGGAAGAGGCGTTCAGCGAGCGTTGGGTGCGGGTCAACCGCTACGACTGGAATCTGCGTTTTGAGTTCTGCTTTCTCGCTGGTTTGCTGGTCTTTGCGGCTTGGCCCTGGCTGCGGGGAGGTGGTTTCTGTCGCTGGGCTGTCCACCTGGGACTTGTGCCGATCCTGTTCTGCCTGCCGTTCTGGCTCGGGTACGCCCAGATGACGTTCACCTCCGCCCCGAGTGGCGGCGTTCTCTACCCACAACTCCTGCGTCAGTTCCCCAGTGTCCCCAGGACCGGACTCGATCGGCCGATCCTGCGGAGCTTGCCGCAGGTGCTCGAACCCCTTTCGCAGACGCCCGGCCCCATGATGTCCCTCTCGGGCGGGGGAGGACCGGCCCCTGTTGGAGTGACCTTGCTCGGCATCGGGATCGCGGGCCTGATCGTTGCCGCGGGAATCGCACAACGCCGGCTCGCTCAGCCGGGGCCGCCGACTTGAGCCGCCGACCATTGCCAGGAAGAAAGCGGATCGTTTATCTCGGCATTCTCCTCGCTTTGCTGCCGCGCTTTCCAGGCGCGGAAACGGCTCAGGCCCAGCCAGCGCAGCAGAAACAGCAGCCAGAACAGCAGGCCACCGCAGGAACCGACGAGCCCGAGCCAACCGTGCGCGCCGTGGTGCAGCGCTTCCACCGCGCCCAGCGCAAGCAGACCGTGAGCCACCACCGCGAGCGCCATGAGCAACGCCGCCAGCGGCACGCGATACCCCGCACTCTTGACCAGCCGGAGAATGGCGACCGGGTTTGCGTCGCGGAAGCGTTCACCCTCCCAGACCGCCAGCAGCGCCAGCACCCAGTAACCGACCGCCACGACCCCCAGTTCCCACAGGATGAACCAGTCCGCCAGTTCGAGGTCGCCGCTGTTGAGCCAGAAGGCGAAGGCCACCGCCGCCACGACACTCGGACCGGCGAGGAAACACCACGCCGCCTCGGCGCCGCAACGGGCCGCCTGGAGCGGTGCATTCGTGGGACGGAAGACGAACCCGGCCCGCCCCTCGATTGCGGCGGCGAGCGTCGTCTGCAGCCAGGCCATCGTGTACCCGAACAGGGCGAAGAGCCACAGGAGCGCGAAGACGCCCCCCATCAGGTCGCTCAACTCCCGGCGGTGCGGCAGCGCTGCCACAATCAAGGCGAGGAGCGTCGCCCACACCGCCGCCAGGCCCAATACGACCGGCCAGGCTCGCAGCGGATAGAGCAAGCACTCGGACCAGTCGCGCTCCCGCCGCCATGTGGCCATGAGACGGCGACGTTCTCGCAAATCTCTGTCTGCCTGCTCCAGGATTCGCGCCGCTCGCCGGCGCTCATTCTGCCGCGCGGCTGCATCGGCGCGTTCATCGACGTCGGCGAGCCGGTAAACCGGTTTTTCCTCTGGCGGCGGTGGTGCGGCGGGTCGCGGCGGAACGGTCGTTTCTTCCACGAGAACGATTTTGGCACCCGGCAGCGGCGGGATGACCGGGACCGGTTCCGGCATGCTGGTCGCGATGGGTTCGGGAGTGGTGGGCGCCTCGGCGGCGATCCCGAGGGCCTGGTTGGCACGCTGGAGGGAAGGGGCACGCGCGACGCGGCCGCACGCCGGGCAGAGCGCGTGCGTCCCCGCGGAGTCTTCGTCCACCCGCAACGGTTGCCCGCACAGGCAGGGGAAAAAGATGGCCACGACTGCCCCCTTTGGTGACAAGGTGACAAGGTGACAGGGTGACAAGGTGACAGGGTGACAAGGTGACAAGGTGATCGAGGAAAGGGTCGTTAGTTCCATTCACCCCGTCACCTTGTCACCTGGTCACCTTGTCACCCTGTCACCTTGTCACCTTACGGCGCCCGCAGGGTGCGCAAGAACTCGATCAGATCTCCCTGCTGGCTTTCGCCCAGCGCCGCGAAGCTCTGGGCGGCACGCCTGCCCTGACCACCGTGCATCAGGATCGCTTCTTGAAGGGTTCGGGCGCGGCCGTCGTGGAGGTAGGGACCGGAGTCGGCTACACCCCACAGGGGAGGCGTCCGCCACTCGTCGGGCAGCGGCTCCGAGGAGTTCGAGACGACCGTCACCGGAATCGGAGCCGAACCGTAGGAGGAGCCGCCGCCTTCCAGTGTCGAGCCCATGCGGTGGAGCAGCAGGTCGCTGTAAATGCCCTCGACGGAGCCAAGGTTCGACGTGTGGCAGTCCGCACAGCCAACTTTGCTGAACAGCGCCTTGCCGGCGTGGGCACGGGCGCGGAGACCAGCGTCGGCGGGGAGGCGTTCCGTCGGCCGGGGCAGCGCAGCGACGAAGGCCGTCAACTCATCGCACTGTTGCTGGGTAAGGTCCAGCCCGGGCGCCTCATAAGCGGTATGAGCGAGGGATTTTGGCTGTTTCTCGCGCGGATTGCCCAGACCGAGTTCGTTGGCACAGGCCGCTTGCACGAACTCCGCCAGGTGCGCCGTCTGGGCTTTCCAGCCGAAACGGCCGATCTTGCCGTCGGGCAGACGATGCGCCCGGCCGACAGGGTTGAGTTCCCCATCACTCGGGGCCATGCCATACTGCACCCGCTGAGCCCGTTCCTGGGCAATGATAACCCGATCGGGAATTGCATCGATCAGCCGGGCGCCGAACAGGGCCGGCGTGTTCCGCTGCGAGACCTGCACATTCGCGGGAATGGGGAGCCTATCGCGGGGAGGCTCTTGGTGAATCTCGCCGTCTCGCCCGACACCAACACCAGGACCGATCCCGAGTTGGGCCAGCGTCGGCTGGGAGATCGGGGGCAGCGTCGGGTGGACCAGGGTCAGCGTTTCGCGATGCTTCTCGTCCGTGGCGCAAGCGTGGATCACTCCGCTGCGCGGGGTGCCGTTGGGATGGGTTGGCAAAATCAG
>DASPXY010000620.1:0-4297 GCA_035637055.1 Gemmataceae bacterium
CGCACCACGCCGCCGCCGCCAGCACTTGCGCTTCCTTCCACGGCCGCCCCACAAGCTGGATCGACAGAGGCAAGCCGTCCGCGGTCCAGCCCCCCGGCAGCGACACCGTCGGCAGGCCGGTGTAGCTCCACGGCGAATTGAACGCCGGATCGCCGGTCGTGGCCGCAGCCGGCGCTGGTCCGCGCGTCGCCGGCGTCAGCAGTACATCCACGTCCTCAAAGCAACCGAGCATTTCGCGCGTCAGTTGCCTTTGATGCTCCTTGGTACGGGCGTATTCCGGGGCCGGACACGCCAACCCTTCCTCCAGCAACTGCGTGATGTTCGGGCCGTAATCGCTGGGGTGGCGGCGCAGGCGCGGCTCATGATACGCCGCCGCCTCGACGGCCATGACGATGCGGTGCCGCGGCAGCACCTCGGCGAAGCTCGCCGGCAGCGCAACTTCCTTCAGCGTCGCCCCGCCCCGGCGCAGGATCCTCTCGACCTCATCCATGAATTCCAGCCCTTCCGGCTCCAGCATGTCTTGAAAGAGGCCGCGCACCAGTCCCAGGCACGGAGGTTGCAGGGGATGTTCCAGCAGCGCGGGGTAATCGGGCACCGAGCGATTGCTGCAGAGCGGGTCGTAGGCGTCGGGGCCGGCGATGGCCCGCAGCAGGATGGCCAGGTCATGGACGGAGCGTGCCATCGGGCCGGGGTGGTCCATCGACGCGGCCAGCGGCACGATCCCGTGAACGCTGACGCGGCCATAGGTCGGCTTGCAGCCGGCCACGCCGCAAAACGAGGCCGGCCGCGTGATCGAGCCGCCGGTCTGCGAGCCGAGGGCGCCCAGGCACATGCCGCAGGCCAGCGCCGCCGCCGAGCCGCTGCTGGACCCGCCCGGCGTTCGCTCCACGTTCCAGGGGTTGCGCGTCGGCGGCGGGTCGAAGCTGGCGTACTGTGTCGTGACGGTCTTGCCCACGAGCACGGCCCCCGCCTGGCGCAGCCGCTGCACGACGGTCGCATCGTGCCGCGCGACGCTCTTGGCCCAGAGCGCCGAGCCAGCCGCGGTCGGCCAGTCGAAGACGTCGATGATGTCCTTGATGCCGAGCGGGATGCCGTGCAGCGGGCCGCGCCAGTGGCCGCGGCGTTGCTCCTCAGTGAGACGCTCCGCGTCGGCGCGGGCGCTGTCGCGGTGGACGCTCACCCACGCACGCACCCGTTCCTCAGAGCGGTCAATCTTGCCCAGGCAGGTGTCGAGCAGGGCGAGCGGTGTGACCCGGCCGTGGCGGATGTCCTCCGCGGCGGCGTGGATGGTTGGCGGCATGGCGGATGGCGTTCGGTGGTCGCTGGTCATCATGGGCGTTTATTCTAACAAGGCCTTCCGCTTCAGACAGCGCAGGTCTGGCTGAGGGCGGCACGATGGCGGATTTCGTTGGCGCGCGACGCGCCGCCCGGTACACTGCAAGCGGCGTGGAAACCAGCCCTTTTCTCTCACTCCGCAAACACTATGGCCGAACCGAGCTTCCACCATCTCCAATGTCGCACCGAACAGGGTGTGCTGATCGCGACCCTCTTGACGCCAGAACTGCAGAGCGAGGAACTGGCCGGCGTCGTCCGCGATGAGCTGCACCAGGCCATCGACGCCCACAAAACCGCGAAGGTGATCGTGGACTTTCAGCACGTCCGCTTTCTCGGCAGTGCCGGGTTCCGCCCGCTGATCAGTCTTTACCGCCGGCTACAGGACGCCGGCGGACGACTGATCCTCTGCGGTCTGTCGGCGGAGGTCGCCAGGGCGTTCGCGGTCACGCGGCTCATCAAGACGGGCCGCACGGCCACGGCGCCCTTCGAGGTGACGTCGGATCAGGCGACGGCCCTTCGCCGCCTGACGCGCGTGCTGGCGCGCAAGAAGGACGGAGTGCTCGTGCTGACCGTGATCGATGACAAACTGCAAGGAGATGAGCTAGTCGAGGCCGTGCGCGACGAACTGCTCGACGCGGTGACGCGCGAGGACGCCGACCGAGTGGTCCTCGATCTCGGTCAGGTCGAGATGGTGACCAGTGCGGGCATTCGGCCGCTGCTGGCGTTGCGAACTTGCGTCAAGGAGCGCGCCGGCCGGCTGGTGCTGTGCGGACTGCGGCCGATGGTGACGGAAACCTTGCAGACGACGCGGCTGATCACGACGAGCGGTTCGGCGCCGGTGCCGTTCCCGACAGCGCCGGACGTGGCGGCAGCGATCGCGCTGCTCAGCGGATCGGGGTGATCTTTCTGTCCCGCTTGCGGGTTAGCGCTTCCAGTGCTAACCCGCAAGCGGGAGGGTCCGCAACGGTTAGTGCGACACTGCCGCGGCGGCCTTCTCGCCGAGCGGCTGCAAGTCGGCGAAGCGCGTCAGCGCAAACGGGGCGATTACCTTTGGGGTCTTGCCCGTGGCGATCAACTCGGCGACCCGATAGCCCGCCGCCGGCGCGGCCTTGAAACCGTATGTTCCCCACCCCACATCGAGAATGAAACCCTGCACCTCGGGGACGGTGCCGATGATCGGCGCGAAGTCCGGCGGCATGTCGCACAGGCCCGCCCACTGCCGCAGCACCTTGACGCGCGTGAGGCACGGAAACAATTCCAGGGTGTGCGCCGCTGCGTTTTCGAGGAAACGCAGCGTCGAGCCCATGCGATAGCTCGGATACGGATCGATTTCCTCGCCGATGACGACCTCGCCGCGGTCGGTCTGGTTGACGTAGACGTGCAGCGTCGCCGAGACGATGACCGTGTGCAGGAACGGCTTGAGCCGTTCGGTGACGAGGGCCTGCAGCGGGTGCGTGACGATCGGCAGGTTGACGCCGACCATGTGGGCGATGGTCGAGCACCAGCCAGCCGTCGCGTTGACGACGGTGCGGGTGGCGATCGGGCCGCGGTTGGTGACGACCTCCGTCACGCGACCGGCAGCGGTGCGAATGGCGGTCGCCTCGGTGAAGGGGTGGATCTCGATACCGAGACGGTCAACACCGCGCGCGTAGCCCCAGACGACGGCGTCGTGGCGAATGATGCCGCCGGGCGGATGGTAGAGGCCGGCCAAGATCGGCTGGTGCGCTTGGTCGCTGACATCAAGGCCAGGCACGAGTTCGCCGATCTCTGCTGGCCCGATCAGGCGGCTATTGACGCCGAGCAGGCGGTTCGTTTCGGCGCGCTCGCGCAGGGTTGTGATGCCGCGGTCGCTGTGAGCGAGCGTCAGGTGGCCCTGCTGCGAGAACATGACGTTGTAGTCGAGTTCAAGAGCGAGCGTTTCGTAGAGCTTGACGCTCTCGTCGTAGAAGGCGACGCCCTGGGCCGTGCGGTAATTGGAGCGGATGATGGCGGTATTGCGGCCGCTGGCGCCGCCGCCGAGGTAGCCCTTGTCGAGGACCGCGACGTTGCTGATGCCGCGCTTGCCGAGGTAGTAGGCGATGGCCAGACCGTGGACGCCGGCGCCGATGATGACGACGTCGTAGCTCGGTTTCAGATCGTGGCGGCGCCACATGCGCTCGACGGGCATCAGGCTCCCTCTCCACACACTTCGCGATACACGTTTCGACGTTGCTGCTGCAAGAGTCGCAGCAACCTCGTCACTTCTCCTTCATCGAGTTGAAAAGGAGTCTGTCGTGCCAGTCCGATGTGCCGCGTAGCGGGTTGCCCCGGCTGACGGATGATACTATCGATCAACAGCGGTTGGCGAACGAGAAAGCAGCGGTCTTCGTCGCCGTTGACATGATCAGCTCCGACCGTTTCCACGTAGAAGATTTCGGCGAGATAACCAAGTTTTGCCTCGTATTGTCCCCTGCAGATCCGGCTCTTCGCACACACATCACCGCCGGTGAACAGCCAGAAGCGGTCGTTGGCGCGAATCCTGTCCAAGAACCAATCGCGCGTGGTGTTCCAGCCGACGACGGGCAAGCCGTCTTCTCCAGACTCCTCTGCGAAATCTCGCCAGTAAACTGCGAAATCGGCCATCGTTGTCTCCTGTGAGCGCGTGCTGTCCCGCGAAGACCCACCTTGAGAGTCCATCAGGGGCGTCGATAGAGTTCCTCCCGGGACGGGTAAGGCCCCTGAGAGCAGAACTGCGAGGCGTCCGCCCGAGCCTGAAAACGCCGCAGGGCCTCTTGCCTCACCCTCTCCTGCGGGTCGTCCGAGGGCGACTCGGCTCCATTGGCCCGATCCAGGAGAAGGACAATTGCCTCAACCCGCTCCCCTTTACGGACGGGTAACCGCGTCAGATGCAACTCGCCATCGGTTTGAACCGTCGTCTCGATCTTCACCGCGTTCATGGTCAAGCCTCCCGTTACGCCCGACA
>DASPXY010000621.1:0-3844 GCA_035637055.1 Gemmataceae bacterium
TGGGGCAGTCCAGATTTATTCCGGTAGAGGCCGGCAGAGAGGGCAACGATCGCTCGGGGGCGAGGATCTGGTTCCGTAGGTCATTGCTCCCATTGTAACGGCCGCGCCCGGCCTCGCAAGAGCGCTGACGCCCTCCCGAACGCGGGCGACGGTGGTTCTGCGCCCTACTGAATCCAGCTTGCCAGCCAAAAAGGAGTGACAATGACGGCTATTGATGGGTGTTTCCTTGACGGGAAAGGAGTGAATCGGAACGCCGGCATCCACACGGCCATCCCGACAAGCCGCGCAAGCGATAGACTGAGGGGGTGACTACGATTTGCAGACGACCAACGGGCTTGGCCTGACCGGCGTCTTCGTGGCGCGGCCCCACGCCCGGCCCGGACCTGCGGAACATCGCATCGGCGACCTGGCGCAGCTCGTGAGCCTTGTCCGCGGCTAAGTGCCTGTGGGAAAACCCTTCCCCCCAACCCCCTCCCCGCAACGGAGAGGGGGAGAAGAAGAGACGGCGCTTGGCTTGCTCCCCCTCTCCTTGCAGGGGAGGGGGTTGGGGGGAAGGGTTTTCCCTCAGACTCTAACTGGTTTTCCGCGCGCTTTTTCGCCGCCCGCGTCGATAGAATGAGATATGAGCACAACACCCATCACCCTGTTTTACGACGGTCTCTGTCCGCTCTGTTCCCGCGAGATCGTCCACTACCGCAACCACGCTCCCGACGGCGCCGTCCTTTTTCTCGACATCACCGATCCAAATTTCGACGCGGCGAAACATCGCCTCGACCTCGACGCTCTCCATTGGCTAATCCATGTCAAGGTCGGCGACGAGGTCCGCACCGGGGTAGATGCGTTCTTGACCCTCTGGGAGGCGATCCCCCGCTACCGCTGGGCGGCGCGGTTGGGACGAGTACCGGGTGTCCAGTTGCTGTTGTCCCTCGGCTACGCGCTCTTCGCACGAATCCGGCCGCTACTGCCGCGACGGAAGGCGCCGCTGTGCGAGACGGGAACCTGCCAGCGCTAGGAGCGTGCGGACAAAACTGGTGAACGGCCGGTACTGGATTTGCACTCTAAACGACGACCGCTCCGACGCCGGCATGGGACCACGTCATGGACCAACAACCTTCCCCGCGGCTCAGGCCGCTCCTGTTGTACATCCTGGCTTTCGCTGCGTTCGGCACAGGTGTGCTCGCCGAGCGCTCTGGCTGGCTACCCGGTTCGCGGCCAACGCCTGCCGAACTCGGCCAGACTTTTCGCCCCTTTTGGGAAGCCTGGAATCTGGCGTCCGATCGCTACGTCGATCGCAGTGCGATCGATCCGCAGCGCATGACCCGCGGGGCGATCCGTGGCATGCTCGCGGCGCTCGGCGACTTCGGCCACACGACCTATCTAACGCCTGAAGAACTCCGCAAACTCGAAGAAGGGCTGAAAGGCGAACTGGAGGGCATCGGCGCGACCCTCACGATCCGCAAGCGCCGCCCGACGGTCATGCAAGTCCTGCCCAACTCGCCCGCTCGCGCCGCTGGTCTGCGTCCCGGCGACGTCTTCCTCGAGGTGAACGCCAAGCCGGTGAGCGACCTGTCGCTCGACCGCATTGTGACGATGGTGCGCGGCCCCGCGGGCACGACGGTGTCAATCCGCCTTCACCGCGAGGGCGAGGCCAACCCCATCGACCTGCAGATCACACGGGCCAGGGTCGATGTCGCGGAGGTCACCTGGCAGCGCCTCGAAGGCGAACCCATCGCCCACGTGGCCGTCCGTGGTTTCGGCCGACACACCGACACCCAGCTGAAAAGTGCTCTCCGGGAGTTGCGCCGCCTGGGCGTCAAAGGATTGCTCCTCGACTTCCGCGGCAATCCGGGCGGCCTCAAGGAACAGGCCATCGCCGTCAGCAGCGAATTTCTCAAGAGCGGCGACGTGTTTCTGGAGGAGGACGCGCGCGGCCAGCGCAAGGCCATCCCGGTGCGGCCCGGCGGCGAGGCGACCGAAGTGCCGCTCGTGGTGCTGATTGATGAGGGGACCGCCAGTTCTGCGGAAATCTTCGCGGGCGCCATCCAGGATCACGGGCGCGGCAAACTGGTCGGCACGCGCACGTTCGGCACGGGTACCGTCCTGCAGCCGTTTGGTCTCAGCGACGGCTCGGCGGTGCTGCTCGCGACGGCTCAGTGGTTGACGCCAACAGGGCTCAAGATCTGGCACCAGGGCATCAGTCCCGATATCGAGGTTGCCCTCCCGGAAAGCGCCACGGTGCTGCTGCCCAACGGCGAACCGGAATTGAGCACCGCGGCGCTGGCGCGGACCGACGATGCCCAATTCTTGAAGGGGCTGGCAATTCTGCGGAAACAGCTGCGCTAAGAGTCGTCAGCCGGTGAGGCGTGGCGGGGACGGCTCACTTCGCCGCGGCATCACTCTGCAGCATGCCAAAGCTATTCCCCTTCGCGGAACCGATCCCTTGCCGACCAGCGCCACGCTCGGATTCCGGGCTGTACGGAGGCAGAAGAGATTGTGTAAGATCGCAAGGCGGGCCAGGGTCGGAACCACGAGGGGAGAGGTGCTATGACGGTTTACGGTATATCGCAGTCCAGCGGGGTCGAACGACGGGTAGCCGTCGAGCGTGGCGGTGAAGGCATTGTCCTGACCATCATCGATCATGTCGGAGACATCGAGCGGGCGCGGATCATGCTCCCGCCGGACAGCCTGCTGACCACGATCACCGACCCTCCTCCAGGTGGTTGCACTATCGAAGGCACGGTCCCGCCCCACGGCACGAGGCAACTCCTCGACGTCGAAATCCGCCGCAACGAGGTGCTGCTCCGAGTGCATGCCGAGGCGGAAACCGGCTGGGACGCGGCGGTCGGCCTGGATGACTTACAGGACGCCTTGGAGAAGGCCATCGGCTGATGCCGGTCCCAGTCAGGAAGTGCCGGCGGTGCGGACACGCCTGAAACGCCAACGTGACTTGGGAGACGCAAGAGGCAAGCGATGACGGCCGAGCAGTTGCAGGCCCAACTCAAGGATGTCGCCCACCAAGAGGCCGCCCAGGTCTTGCAGCGCTTCTTCAAAACCGGGCCAGGCGAGTACGGCGCGGGCGACGTCTTCCTGGGGATCAAGGTGCCTCGTGCAGGATCCGCAGAGCCTCTGGCGAGCGGCGCGGCGTGAGCCCGCCGGTAAGCCTTGGGACCGGCGGGCTGACGCCGCGCCGCTCGCCATTGATTGAACAGTCCGTTGCCGCTGCACGAGGCTGCGCCAGCACCACCGAGGGACGAGGCACGGAACTTGCGTGGAGTCCAAACTGGGCGCCGGCGCGGAGGAACAACCATGTCTGAACTATGTCGCTGTCAGCACGCGCGCGAGCAGCATGCGGATCGGGAGAACCCGCTCCAGGTGGTGCCGCTGGCGATGACCGAGGCGGATGAGGGGCAGGCCGAGGAGGTGCCCGTTGACGTCCACGGCGTGGGAGCCTGCACTGTCCCTGGCTGTGGCTGTCAACAGTTCAGTGCCGCTTCGTGACCGACGCGCAGCTCATCTTGGCTCGACCCGGCGTTGATCTTCACCCCCGGCAAGCCGTTGCCCCGGGCGGTCGTGCCGCTGGCGGTCGTGCCGCTGGCGGTCGTACCAATTACTTGTTCGGGGCGTATCGCCTGACTGTCGTCGCGCTCGTGCCTGTCAATTCAGCGATTTTGCTCACCTTGTAACCCTGCTGCCGGTCAAGCGCCTGTTAGATACATTTGTTAGATACAAAGGGCAAACGTGTCCGAAAAGTCCGAGGGCCAAGGCACCGTAAGTCCAAGAAAAAAGGCCACTTGCGTCTTGCAAGTGGCCTTTGCATGGAGGCGGCGGGAATTGAACCCGCGTC
>DASPXY010000622.1:0-11896 GCA_035637055.1 Gemmataceae bacterium
CCAGTGTACGCTGCAAAGGCGACCATCGGGAAAACCCACGGCAGCGTGGCGTGAGCGCGGACGTGGGCCAAGAACTCCTCGATCTCTGGCCGCGTCAGGTACAGCGCCTCCCAAAGTGCCTCCTTCTTGGCGTCGTCGGGATTTTCAGCAGCGATGATGGCCTCGATCTCGGCGAACGTCCGAAACGGTTCCTTCTCCTCTTCCTTGGGGAAACGCAAGCCCGTGGCTCGGGAAAGTGCCCTTGAGCAGCCCGCCGTGGACTCCCCAGTTCCAGCAAGCGCGGACGGTAGCGATTTCCTTCTTCAGCGTCACAGGGGCGACACCCTGCTTGCGGCGCCGATCAACGTGCTCCTGAAGGTTGAGGAGTGTCAGCGACTGCATGCGGAAGCGTTCGCCGACCGTCTCCGTCAACTGGCTGAGGTGCGTCCGCAACGTGCCGAGGGAGTTTTGCTCGATGGTGCCGTTGGCGTGCGTCTGGAGGTAATGGTCGATGAGTTGCCGGGCCGTGATCGTCTCGGGCCTGGCGGAAATAACAGGAGCCTTTCCGCCAGCGGCAACGAAATCTTCGAGCGTCACCCCCTCGGGGACCGTGAGCCGGCCGCGTTCGATGAGCGCGAGCGTCTCGTCCACTTCCGCTCCCTTCGCCTGGGCTTGAGCCTCGGGCAGGTTGCCCAAGGCAAAGTAGTAGCGCTTGCCCTGGAAGCGGAACGTGCAGTAGTAGCCGTTGCCTTTTTTTCTGACCCCAGCCATGTGCGTCTCCTTCGGAAACGCCCTGGAGATGCCCTGCTGGCGGAAAAATGGCGGAACGTACCGTTGCCAACAAAAAGGGCTTACGGCATTATTCGCCGTAAGCCCTTGAAAGGAAAGGTGCCGAAGAGAGGACTCGAACCTCCACTCCCTTAACGGGAACCAGGTCCTGAACCTGGCGCGTCTGCCAGTTCCGCCACTTCGGCAGCGGTTGGTTGAGTGAGCAAAGTTATCTTACGGGGCCTCCTGTGGAGTCGTCAACCCATTTCCTTTAGCCCTGGTCGCCGGCATTGCCGGCGATTCTGTAAGATGACTTGGGCTTTCGAGATTCGGAATGAGCGACCATGCCAGGCAATTCCTTCGGCGAACTGTTTCGCGTCACCACCGCCGGCGTCAGCCACGGCCCCGGCTACCTCGCCATTATCGATGGTTGTCCGCCCGGCCTGCCGTTGGCTGTCGAGGATCTGCTGCCGGATCTGCGCCGCCGCCGGCCAGGGCAGTCGAAAATCGTCACGCAGCGTCAGGAAGAAGACACCCCGGAGATCTGGTCCGGCGTCTTCGAGGGCGTGACCGATGGCACCGCGCTTGGGATTCTCTTCCGCAACGCCGATCAGCGCAGCGGTGATTATAGCGACATTAAAGACAAATATCGTCCCGGTCACGCGGACTTCACCTTCGACGCCAAGTACGGCTTGCGCGACTACCGTGGGGGCGGTCGCTCCAGCGCGCGCGAAACAGTCTGTCGCGTCGCAGCAGGGGCCGTCGCCAAGAAACTGCTGGCGCAGCACGGAATGCGTGTGCTGGGGTACGTCAAACAGGTGGGTGACGTTCTCGCCGAGATCCGCGACCCGACGACGGTGACGTTGGAGCAGGTCGAAGCAACCCCGGTACGCTGTCCCGATGCGGTCAAGGCGGCAGAGATGATCGCCCTCATCGAGGCGGTGCGCAAGGACCAGGACTCCATCGGCGGAGTGTGCGAGTTGGTCGCGACGGGTGTGCCGCCGGGCCTCGGCGAGCCAGTCTTCGACAAGCTCAAGGCGGACCTGGCAAAAGCGCTGCTCTCGCTGCCGGCGGTGATGGCGTTCGAGTATGGCGCCGGTTTCGCGGTGGCGACGGCGCGCGGCAGTCAGAACAACGATGCGTTTGTCCCCCTCACCCCCACCCCCTCGCCCGCCAGGGGCGAGGGGAGCCCTGTCTTCCCCCCCTCGCCCCTGGCGGGCGAGGCGTTGGGGGTGAGGGGGCGGCGGATCGGCACAGAGACGAACCGGCACGGCGGCATGCTCGGCGGCATCAGCAGCGGCGAGCCGATCGTGTGCCGCGTGGCGATCAAGCCGACGAGCAGCCTGCCGCGGCCACAGCGGACCGTCACGCGCAGCGGCGAGCCGACGGAGATCGCGACGCGCGGCCGGCATGACCCCTGTTTGCTGCCGCGGTTCGTGCCGATGGGCGAAGCAATGGTAGCGCTGGTGCTGATTGATCACTGGCTGCGCTGGCGCGCGCAGTGCGGGCATGGTGAGTTGGGGGCGTGAACCTGGGAGAATTGGAAATGCCGAACGCCGACATCGTCCAGCAGATGCGTGAGGCGTGCGACCAGTGGGATGCTGGGCAGATCGACTGTCTGGCCCTCGGACGCCAACTCGTCGGCCTCGCTGCTGCGCTCGAAGGAATCGGCCGCCAACTTGTGGAGCAAAGCCGCGAGTGGGAACTGGAACTGGCTGTCGCTTCCGATGCGGCGAACTTTGAGGAGCGTGACCAGGCTGTTGCTCAGGTGAATGCGGTCGTCGGGCAAATCAGAACCTGGATTGAGGGATTGGCAATTCACTGACGGGTGGCACTCACTGAGCGCCGACTCAGCCCTTCACCCCCAAGGCTTGCTGTAGCCGGGTGATCTGTTCCGCCATCGGACGGGGCGCTTTCGGTGTCTTCTCGCCGAAGCGGCCCTCGACCTTCAACCAGACCACGACCGGGCCAGCCCCAGACAACGCTTCCGCCGCCCCCGCTTGCCATGCCTCCAGACTGTCGAAGGAGTAGGTGCGCTGGATGCCCGCGGCCCGAGCCAGCGCCGCGAAATCCACTCTCCCCGCGCCCGCTCGCGGTTGCCCGCCGGTCACCTCATACAACCCGTTATCGAGAATCAAAAGATACACGTCGGCCGGATGGCTCGCCAGCGTTACGAGGCTGCCCAGGCTCATCAACGTGCAGCCGTCGCCGTTGAGAATCACCACGCCGCGGTGCGGCTGCGCCAGCGCCAGCCCCAACCCCAGCGCCGGCCCGTGCCCCATCGCCGACGGGATATAGTGGAAGTCGAGCGGCTCGTCGGACAACTGCGGCCAGATGGCGACCGAACTCATCGTCGTCAGGACGATTCGCTCGCCGCGCTGCTGGGCCAGCACTTCCAGGGCTTGACGTTGCGTCATCGACACGGCGAGTCACTCCGCGAGCAGCACGGCCCCGGCCCGCCGCTCCGCCTGCGCCTGGCGGTAGGCCGCAGCCAGATCGGCGGCCGTGTGGCGGTTGTCGAGGACGGTGTAAGGGATCTGCCAGGCGCGCAAGATCGGTTCAGTGAACACCGGGCAGGTGTCGGTGGTCGTGCCCTTCTGGTGGGCGTAATAACTGCGCACGCCGACCACGAAGAACAGCGGCAGTTTCAGGTCGTGCAGGACGTTCCGCAGGGCGTCGCCCGCCTCGAACAGGCCGGTACACTGGATCAGAATGATCGGCCGAGCACCGCCGAGGTGCAGCCCCGCGGCCACGCCGAAGGCCTCCCCTTCGCGGCACACGCGGATCAGCGGCAGACCGCTGGGGCCGCTCAGGGCGCTCTCCCAGGTGCCCAGTTCCGTATCGGGAATCCAGATGACATGGGTGATGCCGCAGTCCCGGAACGCGGCCACCACTGCGGGCCCGTCAATCATGGGACACCTGCTGAAGAGGAGCCGGCGGGAGATGGTGGGGGACAGCGGGGATAAACCCCGCCGCTCGTTGCGGCGATAGCGACCCGCCAGTAGTGAGAATACTGACGGGTCGGCAGGTGGCAATCATTTGGGCGAGCGGCTTAGCCTTTGAAGGCTTTATGACACGTGCCGCAGTTGGCGGCCTTTTGCAGACGTTTGCCCGCGCCCTCGTCGCCCTTGACGACCGCCTTGGCCGCCTCGACCAGTTCCTTGGTCCGCTTGCCCCACAAGTCGGGGTCGCCCGCCGGGGGTTTGTTCTTGGCCAGTTCCACGTAATACTCCACGACCTTCTCGGCATCCGCCTTGTTGCCCTCGCCCTTGGCGACCTTCGCCATCAGACCGCTCTTGTGGATCGTCAGCATCACGTCCGAAATGGTGTACTTCGCCTTGTCCTTCTTGCCCCCGGCGTCCACGCTGTCCACGCCGACGAACACCGCCGCGATCAGAATCGCGAGCCCACCAACCACGGCACTCCTCATAACAGCCCCCATGTGAATGAGAGGAACTCGCTCACCCCGACACCCGTGCGGGGGAGCCATCAACGACCCGCCCACGCCGCCGGGCAGATACCGGACGGACTAGAGACAGGATACGTCTTGCAGAATGATTGGGCGACCGTAATGCGCTCTCCGTTCCGGTCGAGCGCGGTGCTCACCTTTCTTCTGGACTGCCAGGGATTGGCAGCTATTCGATCGCCGTGGCAGCAGACCCCGGCACTCAGACGCGTGTCCTGGGTTGTTCGTGCGAGGTATAATTAACTGGCTTGCGGGAGCGTTGTCAACTACCAAGCGCACGAGATCCCACGATTTTTCCTCATCCCCCCTCGGACCGAACGTCCGGACATTCCCTGGAGGACCGCCTCAAAGCCCAGGCGCACACGCTGGGCTTTGAACTGGCCGGCATCGCCGCCGCGACCGAGGCGGATACCTTCGGGCAACTGCGCGATTGGCTCGATCAGGGCTTCGCCGGCGAAATGGCCTACCTGCACCGCCACGCCGAGGCGCGGCGCCATCCCGGGTCGATCCTCAACGGGGTGCGCAGCGTCGTGATGCTCGGGATGAACTACAACCCCTCCCCCCAACCCCCTCCCCTGCGAGGAGAGGGGGAGAAGACAGGTTTGGCTCCCCCTCTCCTCGCAGGGGAGGGGGTTGGGGGGAGGGGTTTCCACACCCTCGCCCAGGTCGCCCGCTACGCGCGCGGCGCCGATTACCACGAGGTGTTGCGCGAGCGGTTGAATCGGCTGCTGGACTGGGTTCGCGGCGAGGTGCCGGGCTGCAATGGCCGCGGCGTCGTGGACACGGCCCCGCTGCTGGAGCGCGACTTCGCCCGCCGCGCGGGGCTCGGCTGGTTCGGCAAAAACACGATGCTCCTCAACCGCCGCCAGGGCAGTTATTTCTTCCTCGCCGCTCTGCTGCTGGATCTCGAACTGCAAGCCGATGCCGCGCACGCGACGAGCCACTGCGGCACCTGTACCGCGTGCCTCGATGCCTGTCCGACGGCGGCGTTCGTCGCCCCGGGCCAGCTGGACGCCCGCCGCTGCATTAGTTACCTCACCATCGAACTCAAAGGATCGATTCCCGAGGGACTACGTCCGCAGATGGGCGATTGGCTATTTGGCTGCGACGTGTGCCAGGAGGTATGCCCCTGGAATCGCAAGGCGCCCTTTGGCGCGGAGCCGTCCTTGCAACCCCGGCCCGACCTCGAAGCGGTCGATCCGGTGGAGCTGCTGGAGCTGTCTGAGGAGGAGTTTCGCCGGCGCTTTCGCGGGACGGCACTGCTGCGCAGTAAGCGGCGCGGCTTGCTGCGGAACGCGGCGCTGGTGCTGGGCAACCGCGGTGATCCGGCGGCGCTGCCGGCGCTGCGGCGGGCGCTGGACGATCCCGAACCGCTGGTGCGCGAGGCGGCGCAGTGGGCCATCGACCGCATCCTCGGCGAACGACCGGCGTGAGCCAACCTCGGGAGCCGGGCGAGAACAGGTTGAGCTTGCGTTCGCTGCCCGAACGCGGTACACGCTCTCCCAATGGCCCGTAGCCCCTATCTGGGCCTCCTGCCGCCCAGCACCTTCTGCTTCCTCCATATCCTGAGCGGCACCGCAGGGAGGCCGCGGGCCGAACCCACACGTCTTCAGAAAGGATCCTCCCGCATGCGACGTCTGTTGTCCGTCCTGGCGCTCGCCCTGTGCTGCGCCGGACCAGTCAAGGCGCAGGGCCTACTGGTGCCGACCCAGTCCGACGTGTCGCCGCTGGCGATGCGCAGTCATGAGGTGACCGTGACCATTGAGGATCAGGTCGCCGTCACCAAGGTCGTGCAGACCTTCCGCAACGATACCAGCCAGCCCCTCGAAGCCACCTACGTCTTCCCCGTGCCCAAGGGCGCCAGCGTGCGCAAATTCGTCATGTGGGTCGATGGCAAGGAAGTCCCCGGCGAACTCGTCGAGGCCGAGAAGGCCCAGCAAATCTACACCGACATCGTCCGCCGCACCAAGGATCCCGGCCTGCTGGAGTACGTCGGCAACAACCTGCTGCGCGTCCGCGTCTTCCCGGTGCCGGCGCGCGGCGATCAGAAGCTGGCCGTCAGTTACACCTCCGTCGCCGACAGCGACGCCGGCCTGATCGAGTACGTCTATCCGCTGCGGGCTGACAGCAAGAACGCCCGCACCCTGGAAAAGTTCTCGCTACAGGCCACCCTCAAGGCGCAACACGCGATCCAGAATGTCTACAGTCCGACGCACTCGGTCGTGGTCAAGCGCACCGGCGACCGCGAAGCGCACGTCAGCTTCGAGGCCAGCCACGCCGTTCTCGACAAGGATTTTCAGCTGTACTACACCGCGGGCAGCAAGGATGTCGGCCTCACCGCCCTGCTGCACCGGCCCGAGCGGGGCACCGACGGGCATTTCATGATGCTGATCTCGCCGCGCGCCGAGCTGGCCCGGCAGAAGCAGATCCCGCGCGACATGGTGTTTGTGATCGACACGAGCGGCAGCATGCAGGGCAAGCGCATCCAGCAGGCGCGCAATGCCCTGAAATACTGCCTCAACAGTCTCGGCAGCCACGATCGCTTCGCCCTGATCCAGTTCGCCACGACGGTCAACAAGTATCGCGACAAACTTCTCCCGGCGTCGCAGAATCAGGTCGAGCAGGCGCAGCGCTGGGTGGAGGGCCTGGAAGCCGTCGGCAGCACCAACATCAGCGAGGCGCTGCTCACCGCCCTGGCGATGCGGCCAGATGATGGTCAGCGCAACTTCACGATCGTCTTCTTTACCGACGGGCAGCCGACCATCGGCGAGACGAACCCGGAGCGGATCGTCAAGAGCGTAATGGAGAAGAACACCGCCAGCACGCGCATTTTCACCTTCGGCGTCGGCGATGACGTCAACACCGTCCTGCTCGACCAGCTCGCCGACAAGACGCGCTCGGTCAGCACCTACGTGCGCGAGTCGGAGGACATCGAGGCCAAGGTGAGCGGCCTTTACAGCAAGATCAGCCATCCGGTGCTGACGAACCTGCGGCTGAAGGTCGGCGATAATGTCACCTTGTCGGAGGTCTATCCACCGCAATTGCCGGACCTGTTCCACGGCACGCAGCTGGTGGTGGTCGGTCGCTATCACGGCCACGGTCACGCTGCGGTGACGCTGACGGGCACGGCGGGCGACGAAACCCGCGAGTTCGTCTACGAGACGAAGTTCCCCGGCAAGACGAACGGCGACAAGGCGTTTGTCGAGGATTTGTGGGCACGGCGCAAGGTGGGCTATCTGCTTGAGCAGATCCGCAGCAACGGCGAGAACAAGGAGCTGCGCGAAGAGGTGGTGGCGCTGGCGAAGAAGTACGGCATCACGACGCCGTACACGAGCTACCTGGTGGTGCCGGACGTGGCGACGCCGGTGGCGAGCGCGCCGATGCCCGTCGGACAACCGAACCCGGGATTCAACCCCGACAACTTCGGGGACTACTACAAGAACCACGGATACCAGATCGCCCCTCAGAATGCGCCGGCACCGCGCGTCCAGTATGCGCCGGTTACCGTCGCGCCCACTATGCAATGGGCGGTGCCGATGAGCCCGGCTGGCGCTGCTTGCACTTCGTCGATGCCGGCGCAAACGGCCTTGGTGCCGATGGACAACTTCCAGTCAGTGGAGCCGCGCAACCTCACTCGGGGCGTCACGGGCTGTTCCTCTACGGTCCAGATGGACATCAGCATCCGGCGCTGGCAACTCAACGCGCAGGGCATCCTCCCGCAAGCAGAGGAAGAGGAGGAAGAGCACGAGGCCGATCAGGTCACTTTCGAGGCGTCGAAGGCGCTGCCGACCTCCGGCCAGGCGGGCGTTGACCTGGCGACGCGCCTGAGCGAGATGCGTAACCAGAACCAGGTCGGCCGCACCACGATGCGGCAGGCTGCGGGCCGCAACTGCGTCAAGATTCGCGGTGTCTGGGTTGACGATGCGTTCGACGCCAAGATGAAGACCGTCGCGGTCAAGGCGATGAGCGCCGCGTACTTCCGCATTCTGGAGCGGCAACCGCAGATGCGCGAGGTCTTCCGCCTCGGCAATCGTGTCGTCTGGGTGACGCCGAGCGGCAGCGCCCTGGTGATCGATCAGGCCAGCGGTGCGGAATCGCTGACCGATGCCGAGATCGACGCGCTCTTCGTCGCGAAGAAGTAACCTCTTACGCCAACACGACAACCGGCCCGGAGTGCGGCGAGGAATCCTCGCCACTCCGGGCCATTTCGCGCGCCGGCCCAAAAAAATCCCGCGCAGGTTGTCACACCCTTCAACGGTGCCGCTATGAGAGAGGTGAGCGAGAAGAGCACAGACAATCTCTTTCAACGGGAACGAGCATGAACGGTTTCACGATGCAACAGATGTTTCAGCAAGGTGTGCAGCTGGCCCAGGCGGGCTGGGCGTACGAGATGATGGGCAACGCGATGGCCGCCAGCAAAAGCTACCAGCAAGCGCTGCAGGCCCTGGACACTTGCGGCAGCCTACCGGGCGCACCGCCCGTCGAACGGTTTTACTGGATGGGATCGTGTCAGCTGCGCCTGGGCTGGCTGACCTACCTGGCCGGTAACCTGCCGTGGGCACAGGGTTGGTTCCACCTCGCCCAGGAGAGCCTCAGGCAGGCGTGTCAATGCGACCCGAATAATCCGACCTATCGCAATCTGCTCGGACAGGTCGCTGGCGTTCAGGACAAAAAATTCGGCAACGCTTTCCTCGGCCTTTTGAAAAAGGGCCTGGGGATGCTGCCCGGGTTGCTTGAGAAGCTCACCCGCAACCAGGACGACAACACGAACGGCCGGAGCGGAAGCGGCTGGTGGGAGAATGTGCTCAACTGGGGTAATGGCGGCGGGGATTGGTCAGCCGGGGCGCTCACCAGCGACTGCGGCGTCGGGGACGGGAACGGCTACTCGTACTGACCATCCGATCCGTCAGGGCTTTGTCGCAAGCCGCCGCGAAGGAGCGCGTTCAACACCCTGGAGCGCGGGCGTCTCGCCCGCAAAGCAGAGCGGGCGAGACGCCCGCGCTCCGAATTATGAAGCCGCTGCTAACCGCGGGCGTTCCGGCTCTCGGGCGCGAGCGGCACCGCGGCGTTCACCCCGAGGGCACACAGGCCCGACAGCAGGAATGCCGACGCGCACGTCACAAACACGAGGCCCCAGTTGTCTTCCTGCAAGACAGCGTTCAACAGCAGCGGCGACAGGGCGGCGCCGAAGTTGCCCCACATGTTGCCCCAGCCGAGGACCGAGCCGACATGGCGACCGCCCACGTCGAGGTTGAAAGCCCACATGGCCGGGTTGCCGAAATCGGTCGCGAAGGCCACGATGGACAGCGCCGCCGTCGCGGTGTACGGTCCGGGCTGCAGGAGGAGGACAGCGTAGCCCAGCACGGCGACGAAGCGCGACAGCGCCAAAGGCAGTGCGCGGCCCCAGCGCGGGCCGATCGCCCGTGTCAGCCGATCCGTCGCCCAGCCGCCCGTGAGCATGCCGGCCCAACCCACCAGTAGCGGAATGCTCGCCAGCAAGCCACGCTCCTCGATCGGCAGGTGATGCACTTCGGTCAGGTAGCGCGGCAGCCACGTCACCAGGAAAACCCAGCCGACGTTGGTCATCAGCTGAGTCAGGCACATTAGCCACATACTGCCGCTGCGTACCATGGGCCCGAGCGGCACACGATGCGCCCGACCTCCGGTGTGCGGCGGCCGACCCTCCTCGATGAGGCGCACTTCGGCCGCGTTGCAGAGCGGGTGCTGCGCCGGCCGGTCGCGGAAGCAGAACCAGAACAGGGCCGCGACCACCAGTCCCAGCGCGCCGAAGACGATCATGACCGGCCGCCAGCCGGCCACGTACACTTTCTTGATGCCCTGCGGGTAGGCCGTCTCCAGCAGCAGCCTGTTGAGGCGCTCCCGTTGCTCCTCCGAGCGTTGCGCGGCGGGAATTGCGAGCAGCGCCCGCGCCTCGCTTTCCAAGGTCGACAGGTCGAACGGATATGGTCCGGAGAGGTCGGGGCCGCGGATGAGTTCATTCAGGCGATCCGCCAGAGCGCGCCGCTCTGTTCCGCCAGGGGGAGACCAGTCCATCGTTCCGAGAACACGCTCCACGGGAACTGCTCGTTCTTTCGCGACGATTTCTGCCCTGCGGTACAGCGCGCCATTTTTCGCAACTTCCTCCTTCGGCTCGTTGGCAAGACCAGCGAGGACGTCGCGCCCCAACCCGGCGGGCTTTTCGATGAGGCGGTAACAAAGCCAGGGATAATCGAGAATGTCGTCGGGACTGAGACGCGAGGAGACCGAGAGGGGCACGAACTGCACGATCAACAGGGCAGTGAGCAGCGGAGCGATGAAGCCACCGGCGCGGCCGCCGAGGGCGACCAGACTGCTCGCCGTGCCGCGCGCCGTCGGCGGCACCCAGTTGCCCACCAGGCCGGCGCTCGCCGGATAGGCGCCCGCCTGAGCGAAGCCGAAGCCGAAACGGTAGAGCATCAATGCCGCGAAGCCGGTCGCCAGTCCGGTCAGGCCGGTGAACAGCGACCAAAGGAGAATGTAGAGCGTCAACATCGTCCTTGCGCCGAAGCGGTCCGCCAGAAAGCCGGACGGCACCTGCGCCAGGGCGTACGTCCAGAAGAAAGCGCTGAACATCCAACCCACCTGGGTGTTGCTCAGGCCGAGATCTTCGCGAATGTAGCGCTCCGCAAGCGAGATGCAGAAGCGGTCCAGGTACAGCAGCACCGCCGCGAGCATCGTCAGCCCGATGATGAGAAAACGTACGCGCGTTGGCCGCGCGTTCGCCTCGGTGAGCGCGGTAGGTGGGGTGCCCATGCAATTCCCGGCAGGAGGGGTTTTGAGTACGGAGTACAGAGTACGGAGTACGGAGTGCGAAGGTTAGTGCAGGAACAAGCGACGGGTTGTTGGTAGTTCCGCCTTCAGGCGGCTTGACGTCTGGCCGCCTGAAGGCGGAACTACGAACAAGAGGGCGCTTGCACTGGCATGAGTGCGGAGAGGATGAGGGAACGCAGCCGTTTCTCGCGCGACGTTCCGCACTCGGTACTTCGTACTCTGTACCCGTACCGGGTGCTTGCCGCCCCTATGCCGCAAGGGCAAGGAGACGACCTGTCAGGCGGTCTCGAACTTGAAGCGCACCGTGCCGCCGAGGATGATGCGCGTGCCGGCTGTCAGGGGCACGTCCTCGGGGGCCGAGAGCAGGTTGGTATTGACCTGCGTGCCGGTGTTGCCCGGCAGCGGCCGCAGGCTGAAACCGTTGGTCGCCCGCGAACGCAAGATCAGGGCGTGGCGGCGCGACACCTTCCGGGCGGTCGCCTCATCGACCCACTCGCTCAGGTCCACGTCCGGGAAGCAACCGCGGACCGGGTCAAGCCGGCCAATTAGCAGCACGTCTTTCGTGAGCGGGAAGTAGTGGACCGGGCGTTTGTCTGGCCCGTACAACACCAGACAGGGAGTACCGGCAGACGGCCGCTCCGGCGTGGGCGGGAGCTTGACCGGCAGCGGTTGCGGCGCCACGGCGACGGGGGCCGGCGTCAGTTCGGCGCCGCACACACAAAAAGCGTCGCGGTGCTCCGGGCCGTAACTTCTCCCACAGGCAGGACAGGCCAGAGCGGCGGGTGCGGCTGGCACCTCCGGTCGGGGAACGCTCGGGATCGGCGTCGCGGCCGGCAGGCTCAGTTCCGGCTCGGAGAAGTTCAGCGGGCCGAG
>DASPXY010000623.1:0-3672 GCA_035637055.1 Gemmataceae bacterium
CGGTGCTGGCATGCCCGAACCTGGCCGGCCCGAGAAACGCCCCCTTGCCCTCGAAGTCGGCACAGTCGCCGTCGAGGTGGTAACTACCCGGCAACCCCCACTGCCGCAGCATTTGCACGGTCATGAAGACGTAGGGCGATGACACCAACGGGCCCTCCACCTCCACGGTCATCGGCCCACTCGCGAAAGGGGCGGCCAGAAGCAGGCCGCTCAGGAATTGGCTGCTCAGGTTCCCTTTGATCCGAACTCGGCCGCCGCTCAGACCCTTGCCTTTAACCACGACCGGAGGGCAGCCGTCGCGGTTCTCGCTGAAGGCAACCACGCCGAGTTGGTGTAGGGCGTTCAGGAGATCCTCGATGGGACGCTGCCGCATCCGGGGCACGCCGTCGAGGCGGAACCGTCCGTGGCCGAGGCTGACCATCGCCGTCAGAAACCGCATGGTCGTCCCGGAGTTGGCCACGTACAGTTCGGCCCCGTTGGCCGGGATGGCCGAGTAGCCCGGCCTGACGCTGACGAAGACAGCAGACTCCTCCCACTCGGTCAGCACGCGGAAGCCAAGGGCGCGCAGCGCGTCCACCATGACCTCGGTGTCCTCGCTGTCCAAGGCCCCCCTTAGGGCGCAGGGGGCAGTTCGGGCCGTCAACGCCGCCAGCACCAGCGCCCGGTTTGTGATGCTCTTCGACCCCGGCACCGACACCGCCGCTGCAGGCGGCCGCGCCAGCGGCACGACCTCCAGCGTTTCAGGGTAAGATGGCGCCGTCTCAGGCATAGGTCACCCGCATCAGGAACAGCCCCGCGGCCGGGGCGGTCGGTCCGGCCAATTTGCGATCGCCTGCCTCCACAATCGCCGCCGGCTGCGACTCCGGCCAGTAACCGCGGCCGACGTTGATCAGCGTCCCGGCGATGGTACGCACCATATTGTACAGGAAACCGTCGGCCTCCACGTCGAGCCAGATCCAGTCGCCGAAGCGGCTCAGCGCCAGGTGCGTGATCGTCCGCACGCTCGAAATGCGATTGGGCCATTCCGTCTCGAAACAGCGGAAATCGTGCCGTCCCTTGAGCGGTTCGGCCGCGCGCCGCATCGCGTCCACATCGAGGCGATGGCGGCTCGGGCAATAGAAGCGGCGCAGGAAGATGTCCGCCACTTCGCCGTCGTGGATGACGTAGCGATAGAGCTTGCGGATGGCATCGTGGTTGGCGTCGAACGCTTCGGGCATGTCGGCGGCGTCGCGGATGATGATGTCGGCCGGGAGGCGAGCGTTGACGGCGCGGACGATGACGTCAGGCGGATACGCAGCGCTGGTGTAGAAGTTCGCGACCTGGCCGACGGCATGGACACCGCTGTCGGTGCGGCCGCTGGCGTTGAGGCGGATGCGCTCCTCGCCGGTCATCTCGGCGATGGCTTTTTCGAGTGTTTCCTGAACGGTGCGATAGCCGGGCTGCGTCTGCCAGCCGTTGAAGTCGGTGCCGTCGTAGCTGAGGGTGAGTTTGATGTTCCTCATGGGGAGCGGTCAGCGCGGGAGAACCGTTGCCGGCCTCGGAGGCGTTCAACGGCCGCGGCGGCCTCCCGGGTCAGACGGGTATCGGGAACGCCAGTGGCCAACGTTTCCAGCACTCGAAGGGCCGCGGTGTTGCCGATGGCCTGCAGCACTTCGACGGCGCGGAGTTCGCGGAGCTGGTTGGAGCCGACGGGCTGACGTTCCAGTCGCTGGATTAGTTGCTCGATGCGGCGCCCCTGTTCGAGCGATTGCGGCGTACGCAGCGCTTGTTTCAGAATTGGTTCGACACGCTCTCCGAGGGCGGCGAGTTCGCGGCTGGACTGCTCGCGCGTGGCGAAGACAGCGCTGCCAAGGTCGGCGAGCCAGCCCTTGAGCTGCTCGGCGTCAAGGGCACGGGCAGGCCGCAAGCGCTTTGACAGAAACGGCACGCTGCGGCTCGGATCGGCCGTCAGTAGTACGATCGCGTTGAAGGCACGAGGAGCGTCAGCGCCGGCGAGGTCGGACCAGAGTTGTTCCATCCGCGGAGGGGAGAGCGGCGCGGCACCCGCTTTGTTCCGCGGTGGGATGAGGGCGGCGACATCCCAGAGGATGGCGGTTGTGTCCTTCCCCCCACTGACCAGGCGCTTGCCATCGGCCGAGAAACAGAGCGTTGTGATGCCCGCAGGGTGTCCCTTGAGACGACCTACCTCTTTACCCAACCCCACGTCCCAAAGCCGGATACCCCCGTCGGCCGCGGAAGCGAGCCACCGGCCATCGGCAGACACGGCGAGCGTGTCGATCTGTTCCACAGGCCCCAGCAAGCGGCGGCGCGTCTGGCCGCTGTGAACCTCGATCAGATGGATCAATGGGGTAAGCTCCGTCTTGCCAGAGTCCGTGTCCGGGGAGGTGGGTATCGCCAGGGATTGCCCATCCCCAAGGAACACCAGGCCCCACATCCTCCCCAAGTAGAGTCGGAACCGGCTCAGGTCTTTGTCGCAGCCTGCATCGCGGAGGCGAAAGTTCGGTTCGGGGTCCTCCGGAGATCTCCACAAGAAGCGCCGGCCTCCGTGCGAGCCCGCCCGCAGGTCCCAGGGAGGGATGGGCGAGCGCTGGAGTTGCTGCCCGGTGGCTGGATCCCAGACACAAAGGAAGCCGGGATTGTGGAGGGATAGCCCAGAGCGGTGCGCGCTGATGAGCCTTCGGCCGTCTGGGGAAAAGCCGATCAGGTTCTCAACGCATTCGTATCGAGTTACTTGCCTTGCCAGGCTGGCGAAAAATGGAGGCGTGGCAAGGAGAGGACGGGGCGCGAGTGATCGAGCCACGGCCGCGGCGTCCTCCGCGGCGAGAGGGACTGTCAAGCGCCGCCGGAGTTTGCCGGTCGCCGCCTCGAAGAGGTACAGCCGTTTCCAGTCGGTCAGGGCAAATGTCGCCCCCGTTGGCGAAAAGGCGATCTCCCGCGGAGTGACTCCCCAGGTGGGAAGCAATTGCACGTGACGCTGCCGCCCGCTCTGTGCGTCCCACAGGCGAAAGGCCCCATCGTCCCCGCGCGTGACGAGTGTCTTGCCGTCCGGCGACAGGGCCGCCGCGCCAACACTCCCCCTGTGGCCCGTCTCGGCGGGCACCTCTCGCCCCGAGGGGATGTCCCACAGACGGATCGCAGGCCCGACGGCGGCGGCGACTGTCTTGCCATCGGGCGATATGCTCAAGACACTCGCAGTTCCTACGCGCGCGCCGGCGTCATGCATCACCTTCCTGTCGGCGACCAGATCCCAGACGTGCAGCCCGCCGTCCTTCAAGGTGGCGGCGAGGAATTTGCCGTCCGCTGAGACGGCCAGGCGGCTTTCCCAGAAGTAGTCGCTCTTAGGAAAGAGGGCGAGCGGTTTCCCCTGCCACGCGATGTTGCCAAGGCGCAGGGCCTTCTGGTCGAACCAGGCGAGGCGGCCAGCGCGCGTCAGTGCGAGATCCTGAATGTCAGCGTTAACCAGATGGTGGTCAGCTTTCGGGAGGGGTTTGCGGTAAGGAACTGCCGTACCGGTCGCAAGGTTCCAGGTGCAGGCGTCCTCGTGCTCGCCAGCGGCGATGAGGAGCTTGCCGTCCGCGGTGAAGGCCAGGGTGTTCGGCGCTGTGAAGATTTGCGGATTCCCCCCCGTGGGCGCGAAGAGTTTGCCGAGTTGCCGCACCTGTTTGCCACTCT
>DASPXY010000624.1:0-3943 GCA_035637055.1 Gemmataceae bacterium
CAGCACGCACTCCACGGAGTCGGCTACAAGGGGCCACTCTGAATCGCACGGGGCCGAACAACGGCGTCAGTCACAGTGTTTTGTCGGACCCCCTGGATAGTCTTGGAACATGCGTTCGACTGAGTCGGGTGTCGCGGACACCAGTGCTGAGTTGGTGGCGGGCATCGCTGGGCTGGCCGCCGAGCTGGCCGCCCGGCCCGCGCCCGAGTCGGGGGCGGCATGTTATGACGAAGTGGAGGAGCTGGGCCGGGCGGTTGATTTGCTGGAGGCGGCGATCGCCGCGCGGGTCGGTGTGGCCACCCGGTCCGGGCAGGTCGCCGAGTGGGGGCATGCGTCTGCGGCGGCGTGGCTGCGCACCGGTTTGGGGATGCGGCATGTCCGGGCGGCCGAGCGCGCCGCGCTGGCCGAGCAGTTGCCAAGGTTGCCGCAGGTCGCCAAGCGGCTGGCGGCGGGGGAGTTGTCGTCGGGGTATGCCGTGGCGATCGCCGGTGGCGTGCGGCGGCTGGACGCGGCCGATTGCGGCAGGGCCGAGGGCTTACTGCTGGGTTTCGTCGACGAGGGCCATTCGGTGGGGCAGATCGCCCGGTTCGCCGAGAAGATCAAAGACCTGATCGCCGAACGCGACGAGACCGCGGCCGAGCCGGAGGACGGGCGGCGCGCGGAGCGGCAGTGGTGGGCGGTGCACCGCTCGGGTGCGGGCGCCTTTGTGAAGGGCCGTTTCGGCCCCGAGCTGCTCGCCTTGATCCAGGCCAAGTTGGAGCCGTTGGCCGCGCCGAGCGGGCCGGACGACACCCGTGACCATGCCGAACGGCTCGCGGACGCGCTCCAGACCCACTTGTCCGGCGGGGACAGCCGCTGGGACCCCATCCTCATCATCGATCTGAAGCAACAGTCGCCCTGGCAATCGGGGCCACGACCCGCGACCACGCCCAGATCCGCACCGACCGCCGGGCCTGATCACGACGCCGATTACCCGGCCGCCGCTGAGCCCGGTCCGGCGGCCGGGTCCTACGGCCGAGGCGGGCCGACGGCGAGGTCTGCAGAACCGCACGGCCCGGCCGCGGAGTGGATGCCGGCGCCGCCCGCGTCCACCTGGCCGTTCGACGGGACCCCGTTCACCGCACGGCTCGCCGACGGCACTCCCATCGGCATGGAGCGGGCACGCCAGATCTTGCTCAACGCCGGGTTCTCGACCTTCGTGCTGGGGGCCGATGGGCACCCGCTGTATCTGGGGCGTCGCGTCCGGTGTGCCACGCCCGCTCAGCGTCGCGTGCTACTGGCGCGCTATGCCACCTGTGTGGTTGATGACTGTGAGATCCCCGCGACCGGCTGCCAGGTAGATCACGTGGACGGATGGGAGAATGGGCAGGGCAGCGACATCGACCGGCTGGTGATGTGCTGTTCCTTCCACAACCGGTACAAATGGCGTCATCCCGACCGTGTGATCATCAGCCGGCTTCCCGACGGGCGCTACCGCTACCAGATCGCCCGACCTGAACGCCTCCGGCCAGGCGCGCGGGGAGGTCGCCCTACCGATCGGCGATCACCCGGACGCGACCCGTAACAGGGCGGACCCGCTGGCCTTGGCCCCACCCGGTCCGGCCTGGGCGCTCCTGGCCCTTTTCCTCATCGTTGCCTACTGCCGACGTCGAGTCGCAGGTCAACGTGGAGTGCCCGGAGCGAAGCGAGGACGAACGACGTTGACGGGCGGCGAGTGTCGGCGTAGCTACGAGGTGGGGCCACTACTCACCCTTGAAATCAGACGCTTAATGTCCCGTACTCAAGCAGCAGGCCGACGTGCGATCCCGGACCAATCCTGCGGTGCCGATACCGAGCAGGATCAACCCCTCGAAGTAGCCCCGTTGTGGCCCAATCGTCCAGATGGCCTGATAAGGATGGGCAGCCGTGGCGCCGCGCCCATCGTCATCAGCGTGTCCGCACCACCGTCTCGCACGAACATGAATCTCCTTCGCCGGGTTGGGCCGGCGCTTGCGCGAAGGTGGCCAGTACACGTCGGTGGAATCAGCTTTTCGACGCCGAGCCGGGCGCCGAGCCGGCCGAGAGCTTCGACGCCTCGCTGATGCGGAATGAGCACGGCCGGCGCTGGGTGGATAGCCGTGGCGTCTGGCCGCGCACCCGGCTTGGCTTCGTGCGCCCGCGTTATCGGGGCGCTCCGGCGGGGACGAGCGTCTTGAGCTGGTCGCGCGCGTTGCGGATCTCCGGCACGGTCGCCCATTTGGCCGACTCGGCGAGCACGTTCCTGAGGTAGTCGTCGAGTCGGCCGGAATCGACCAGGGGAGCGACGTGCGCCAGTGCCAGCATGCGGTCGGCTGCGAGTGACGGCTGCGGCATCCGCAACGCGGCGATCACCTGCTGTGCCAGGAACTCGCTTTGCAGGTTGGGCCGTGTTCCGCTCAAGAGGGCGACCGCTTCGTCGAGCGTGTCGTGTGCTTCCGCATGGGCCCCTACGTTGTTGAGCGCTCTGCCGATGTTGCCCATCATGTCGGCGACGTCGAAGGGGGATTGATCCGCAAAACCCAGATCCCCGAGTGGCTCCTGGACGCTTTCCAGCTCATCGCGCGATGCGTGCCGTTGCCCGCGCACCAGCGCGAGAGTCTGGGCCTTGCGCAGCCGCATCCACGCGTGCTGGGCTTCGGGGACTTCCCGGAGTCGCACGCCGTCTCTGGCGTACATCAGGGCCCGATCGGGGCTGCCCCGTTCGACATTGAGCGCCGTCAGGGCGCTGTAGGCGCGCGACTGCGCATAAGGACTCTTGCTGAGCCTGGCCAGCTCAAGCGCGCGTCTTCCGACGTTTTCTCCCGCGTCGAAACGGCGTGCGTCGTTCAACGTCCAGACGGCCTGGACGGCGAGTTGCGACGCGGCCTCTTGAAGGTGTCGGTCCCGGTCCAGCACCACCTGCTGTATTCGGCGAATATGCCGCATCGCGGTGGCGGCGGTCGCGCCGCCTCCGTGCTCGTACCGCGCGCGGGCGACGCGCCGGGCCAGATCAAGCACATTCGCGGGATCTTCGTACGGCCCGGCCTTGGGGGACGGAATGAACGTCATGGACGCCGCGGCGATCACGAATTCTCGGCGCTTCACCGGGTCTGACTTCTCCCTTTTAGGTCTTTTAGGGCGTATGACCACTTCCCAGCCTACCCGTGTCAGGGAGTTGATCACTTTCGCAAAGTCGAGGCCGCGCTTTCCGCTGATCGTTTCTGACACCCAGGTGTGCCCTTTCCCCAGGTCGCGACCAAGCTGACTTTGGGAGCAACCTCGCTGCTCCATGATCAGATTAAGCGCCTCGGGGAGACTGCGCGCTTCCATGGCGGGCAGGCTACCCGGATTCCAGACGAGTTGACTAGCAGTAATCAAGAGACACCGGAACGATGTCGGTCATGCGACACGCGAGGTAATCCAACCCTCTCGATCCGGCAGGAGCCACAATGATCACAGCTGCCCGATGCCGGGGAGAGTTTGGGAACGATCGAGAGCTCAAGCTGGATCCGGAACCGTCATCGGTGCGAAAGGCACGCGACTTTGTCGCGAAGCAACTGACCGAACTCGGGTTTCCCCGCTGCGTGGAAGACGGGATCCTGATCGCCAGCGAATTGGTCACCAACGCCCAGAAAGCGGCACCTGAAACGCCGTGCCTGCTCGCGGTCAGGGTCGACGCCGGATATCACCCCGTCATCGAGGTGCACGACACCTCCCCCGCGCTTCCGGAGCTGAGAGATGCCGATTTCCTCTCCGAAGAAGGTCGCGGTCTGCACATCGTCGATGCCTTGTGCGAGGCCTGGGAGTAAGCATTCAGCCGTAATAGCTGGGCTTGATCACGTGTTCACATGGGCGGGTGGCATCCATGGGTTGCCGAGGATGGCGGCGCGGAGTGCTGGCATGATGTTGAGGCCGTGTTTGGCGGCGGTGGAGATGTAGCCGCGGA
>DASPXY010000625.1:0-4618 GCA_035637055.1 Gemmataceae bacterium
GCTAGATGGGAGGCTGAAGGATCTGGAGGCGCGCGGCCGCCCCGTCGAGGGCCTGCGCGGCGAACGCGACGCTCTGGTGCAACACCTGGTCCGGGGCGCTCTGCGCGTTCCGGAGAGTCATACGCTCTGGATAGTGCTAAAAGTGCATGTGGAGGCGGGCGCCGCGGTGAAGCCGGGAGACGCTGTCGCGCTAGTGGCGCCGCTGGACCCGAGCACACGGCAACCGCTCGACCCGATCGTGCACCTGGAGATCAACGACAAGCACTGCGCCGAGGTGGCGCCGCAGCAAACGGTGCGGCTCTCCTTCGCGATGTACAACCATCGGCATCACGGTTATGCCGAAGCGGTGCTGGAACGAGTCGAACCACTGGGAGAGACCATCGGCGGCGAGCGCCGCTTTCGGGCCGTTGCTGCCGTCACGCAGGCGCCGTTTCCGCTACGGCCCGGAGCGGGCTGCAAGGCCGAGATCGTCGTGGGCCGCAAGCGCGTCTACCGGATCATTCTGGAGCAGTAATGGACGGCCCGTGAGCCTCATGCGCACTGGCGGTCGGTCGCGCCGTGGTCGGCGAGGAATCCGGCCAGCAGCGCGGTGAAACGCGCGGGATCCTCGAACGGCATCGCGTGGCCGACCCCCGGCACGACGACTAGCTGTGCTTGCGGCAACCGCTCCTTCAGCTGCATCCCATAACGCGGCGGGCAGACGGTGTCCTCCTCCCCTGCCAGTACCAGGACCGGACAGCGGATTTGCGCGACGCGGTTCAAAGCATCGTGGCGGCTGGTCGCCTCCAGTTGCCGCAGGAAGCCGTCGAGCGGTTGTTGGTGCGGGTTCTGCCGTAACAGCCAGCGCAGCCACGTCACCCGCTCCGACTGCTCGAAGAACCGCCAGCTGACCCACCACGGCAGAATCGCGTCGAAGAAGGCGCCGCTGTCCTCGACGCGCCGCCGGATCATTTCAAAGGCGCGCAAGGTGCCGCGGAACCAGTCGTCCGCTCGCCCGAGTGTGTTGACCAGGGCGAGGGTTTTCACGCGCGCAGGCGCCGCCAGCGCCAGTTCCTGCGCGATCATGCCGCCCATCGACAGGCCGACGATATGCGCCGGCGGCAGTTGCAACCGCTCCAGCACGGCGGCGACGTCGCCGGCGAGGTCACTGGTGGTGTAGGGTTGGGCCGGACTGAGCGTCTGGCCGGCATCGCGGTTGTCCAGGGCCAGACAGCGGTAGCGTTTACCGAAGGCGCGCAGCTGGCCCGTCCAGTAGAGATGATCGCCGCTCAGTCCGTTGAGGAAGACGAGCGGCTCGCCCTGGCCTTTTTCTGCGTAGAAAACAGCGACGTCTGAGAGCTGAGAATGGGGCACGGCCGACCTCCTTTCCCTGGAGTGGGACCGTCACAATGGTGGTGATTGTCCCCGGAATGAGGTGCGGCGTCAATGCCTGCGAGCGGGTGGTCGGTGCCGCTTGCGATTTTAGCCCTGGCACAGTGGCTTTGACTCCGGTGAGACGTTGCTGCTGTTGCAGGGCCGGGGCCTGTCCTACAGCGTACCGCTGCGGCGCAAGGGCAAGGGCAGTAACCGCCGCAACGCCTGCTTCGCCTTGCCGCTGGGGACGGTCACGGACGTGGACTGGGTGACGGAGCAGACGCGGCAGCGGGTGCGGACGCAGGCGGTGGTGGGGCTGCGCCGCGACGACGGCAAGGTGCAAGTGGACGCCTTCGGCGGCTGGGGAGCCCACGAGGAAGCGCGGGTGCGGCAGCGGGCGTGGCTGGCGCAGTGGAAATACCGGCAACGGTTCGGGATCGAGACGAGCTACCGGCAGCAGAACGAGGCCAAGGCGTTCACGACGAAGAAAGATGTGGTGTATCGGCTGTTGTTGGTGGGGCTGGCCTTGCTGCTGCGGCAGTTGTGGGTGTGGTGGACGTGGCAGGTGGCGCGGGACCGGGGACTGCGGCCGGGGCAATGGGTGGCGGAGTTGCCCCTGGAGCAACTGCTCGACTGGCTGGCCGACGTCCTCAAAGCACGCTACCCCGAGGACAAGAGGATCCGCCTCGGGCAGCCTCTTGTCCCGCTCGATGGCGGAGTTGTGGCTTGAAACTACTGTCACGCTCCCGGCTCGCCATCGTGTTAGAGGCTCGAATCCTCTTGGCCGTCGTGGCGTCCGGGCTCAGGCCGTTACGCCTCCGGCAGCCCGCGCGGCACCATCGGCAGCGAGCGCAGCCGCCGCCCCGTCGCCTGAAAGATGGCGTTGCCCACCGCCGGCGCCAGCGCCACAATCGGCGTCTCGCCAGCCCCCGCCGACGGCAGATCGGTGCGGTTCAACAGGACCGTCTCCAGGACAGGAACGTCGCCGAAGCGCGGCACCCGATAGGCGGAGAAACGCGGGTTGCGGATGCGCCCGTTGGCGAAGTCGATGGCCTCGAACAGCGCCCCGCCCAGGCCCATCACCGTTGCGCCCTCGACCTGGTTTTTGAGATGATCCGGGTTGAGGATCGCCCCGCACTCGAAGGCGGTCACGACGCGCACCACGCGCACCCGTCCGCCCGGCCGCTCCATCGCGACTTCGGCGCAGGCAGCGACGTAACTGCCCTTCTCCGTCCCGCAGGCGATGCCGAACCCGTGGCCGGCAGCGGGCCTGGCCATGCCCCAACGAAAGCGATTCGCGGCCGCTTCCAGAACCGCGCGCAGCCGAGCGTTTTGCAAGTTGCGGAGACGAAAGGCGAGCGGATCCTGGCTGAGCGCGTGGGCCAACTCGTCCATCTGGGACTCGCGCGCGAAGGTGTTCGCCGTTGCCGCCAGGGCGCGGTACGAGCCTTGACGCAGCGGCGAATCGCAGGCGTGAAATACCGAGCGTTCGTTGGGCACCTCATAAGGCGTGCGCAGGGCCGCGGCGCCATCACTCACGGAACGCGACGCGGAGTTGCAGCTCCGTGCCGCGACGGCGGACGCTGAATGCCGTATCCGCGTTTGCGGCGACGCGGCTTCGCAGAAGGCGGCGGAAATGCTCCGCGGAAGCCACCGCCTCCCCGTTAACGGCAATGATGCGATCCCCCGCCTGCGCGCCCGCCCCGGCGAAGGGACTGCCAGGGCGGACTTGCTTCACCTGGACGCCATCCTCCGCAGCTGTAACCTCAATCCCGACGTCGGCAGGCTCGAACAATTTCAGAAATGGCAGCGGATTGCGCGCCTGCTCAACGATCACGTTGTCCTTGGTAAAATGCTTCTCGGAGGCGACCTTGCCGGTGGCGACGATCACGCTTCGATGGACCCGTTCACTGCTGACATCGCCGTCGCAGAAGATTACGCTATCGCGGATGCTTGTCCCGATGGGGGCCATCATTTTCAGGTCGCCATTGAGCAGCAGGACGACAGGGCCGGCGTAACTGTAGACCTGCAGGTTGCGGCGGCAGACGATGACGCTTCCATAGGTGCTGTCCACGGTGGAATCGGTCCCGACGACGATCCGCTTGCGGGCCGAGTTGGAACGGTCTTCCTTCCAGGTTTCCAGAACCCACAGGGGGCACTGCAGAAAGTCCGCCTCCAGCGGCACGAACCATTTGGACGGCTGACCAGTCCTATCGCCCGCCCACAGGGTCATGGCCCGGGCGAGATGGCCCACCGCCTGCCAGTCCTCCGCGCTGGCGGCCTTGCCGCGCAGGACCAACCGCTCGACGAGGAGGTCAGCGGCCACGCGCTTCCCCTTGGCGATCGCGGCCACCCGGTCCCGCTGCCGCTGGCGCTCGCGGAACATGCCCAGGATGTGTTCCACGCGGCGCCGGAACTCCAGGCTGGCGGCCGAGTCAAGCGCCTTCTGCAGGGCGGGCAGGGCCTCCTGTTCCAGGTCGAGCAGTTTGCGGCTCGCCTCCTCACGCTCGCGGTAGCGCTGGCTGTTGAGGTGCTCGATCAGCCGGCGAACCTCTTCGGCCCGTTCTCGCTTCTCTTGGGCGGGCAAGCCGGCAGCAGCCAGGGTCACGCTGGCCAAAAGACACACGGCCACCACAACACGCGCAGACATGACACACCTCTCGGACCAGAGGGACAGAGTTTCAGGGGCGTGTCCCGACAGGGGCGGACAGCAAGTCCGCCCCTCGGGGCAGAGCTTACAGGCCGGGGAGTTCGCCTGGCTGCATCTCCACCGCGCCGATGTCCACGAACCCATCAACGATCCGGTCGTAACCGCGCTGGTCGGTCGTGCTATCAACCAACGAGGTGTCCCCCGCAGCGACCCTCGCCACAGCCGTATTTACACCCTGTCAGATCGAGATCATCGCGTAAGACGCTGAGGAGAGGCCGTTCCGCGTCGGCGTCGATGCGGCGCCGCATCCCGTTGACGTGCAACTCTGTGACGGTCGCCATGTGTCGTTCCTCGCTGGCAGAAGTGGCGGGCGCTTCCTGGACACATATAGGCGGGAACCGCGGAGCCGGCCATGTCACCGCGGGAGTGCTTACTACCTGCGGTGCAGCGATGGACTCACTCCTTCCCGAGCAACAGATCGAGCGCCCAGCACCCGCGGACATGAGGCCCCGACCGGCGACAGTGGGACAGAATCGCCTCGTCGCGACAGCCGGCATCCTCCAAGGCGTCCGCCAAGATCGGCACTTCCTCGAACCGGCGCTCTTCGTAGATCGA
>DASPXY010000626.1:0-6367 GCA_035637055.1 Gemmataceae bacterium
CCACGTCGGCTTTTTTTGTTGGTAAGCGCGCGACGGGCGCAACCACCAAGGAGGACCAGGATGGACAAGACCAAATCAACCGTGGCCCAACAGATTGCCCAGGCGGCTATCGCTTTCGAGCAGCGGCGCACGGGCAGCCACGTGCCCAAGTCGGTGACCGTGGTCCTGAGTGAGGGCACCCTGGTGATCACGCTGCACGAGGCCTTGTCGCCCGCCGAGAGGGAACTGGCCAAGACGCCGGCAGGCGCCGCTCAGGTGCAGGAGTTTCACCGGCAACTGTTCGCCAGCTCCTCCGAGGCGCTGCGGCAGGAGATCAACCGGATCACGGGGATGAATGTGCGCGAGGCGACTGCGGAAGTCGAGCCGGCGAGCGGCGCCGTGGTGCAGGCATTCACCACCGGCACCGTGGTCCAGGTGTTCCTGCTCGGCGGGAACGCCCCGACGGAAACCTGGAGCGGGAATCACTAAGCGGGCACAAAGTGCCCCGACCCGACGCATGCAGCGGGAAAGTAAAACCATGACTGAACTCATCACGATACCCGTCGCCAACCCCAGCGCTGAACTGCCGCCCTGGGAAGCGGGCTCCGGGCACGCCTCGCTGGGTACGCACTTCGGGATGCTCCTGGCCATCGTCATCCCCTTCCTCGGTCTGGTGGCCATCCCCTTCTTTCTCTGGGGCTGGGGCTTCAGCTGGCCGGACCTGAGCCTGCTGCTGGGGATGTACGTCCTGACGGCGCTGGGGATCACCATCGGCTTCCACCGGCTGTTCACGCACCACTCGTTCGAGACCTACAGCTGGGTGAAGTTCCTCCTGGCCGTCTTCGGCTCGATGGCTGTCCAGGGGTCACTGCTGAAGTGGGTCGCGCGCCATCGACAGCACCACCAGCACAGCGACCGGCCCGAGGATCTCCATTCGCCCCACCACCACGGCCGGGGTTTCCTCGGGCTGCTGCGCGGCTTCTGGCACGCGCACCTCGGCTGGATGTTCCAACCCGATCCGCCAAACCTCTCCCACTACGTCAAGGATCTCCGCCAAAGCACCCTCCTGCGGGCGATAAGCGCCCTGTTCCCGCTGTGGGTGGCGGTCGGCTTGCTGATCCCGGCCGTCCTGGGCGGTCTGCTGACGGGCACCTGGCTGGGCGTCCTGTTCGGCCTGGTCTGGGGCGGTCTGGCGCGGATCTTCCTGGTCCATCACGTGACCTGGAGCGTCAACTCGGTCTGTCACCTGTGGGGCCGGCGGCCCTACCGCAGCACCGATCACAGCCGCAACAATTTCCTCTTCGGGGTGATGGCGCTGGGGGAGGGCTGGCACAACAATCACCACGCCTTCCCAACCTCGGCGCGGCACGGCCTGCGCTGGTGGCAGATCGACCTCAGTTACTACGTCATCCGTGCCCTCGCTTTACTCGACCTCGCCTGGAAGGTGAAGTTGCCGTCCGCGGAAGCGCAGGCGCACGCGCGCACAGGAGAACCGACACGATGAACACGATGAAACGGCAACGCCCGAGCGGGGGCAGGGGGAGCCCCCGCCCAGGCGGCCGGAGCGGAGCGCCCTCCTTGAGCAGCCGGTTGCCTGCAAACGCCCAGGAGCGGCCCCACTCCAGCCAGCGGCCCGCCCGTGGGGGCTGCCCTGTCGGCGCGGCCTGCCTGGCCCCGCTGTTGTGGGTCGTGGCCGGCCTGACGCTGGTCCTGGGCTTGCTGCTGCCGCTGGCCCTGACCGGGGCGGTGCTGGCCACCCTGGCGCTGCTGCTGGCCCCTGTGGCCCTGGCCTGTCGGGGCGGAGGCGGCCCGCCCCGGGCCTGGCTGTACGGGCACTACTGGTGCCCGTGGCTGTGGTCCTGGACCAGCCGGCACTGGCTCCGCTGGGCCGACGAGCATTCGGTCCCCCAGCGTCCCCGGGTGGGGCACGACCGGTTCGCGGGAGGCTCGGACACTCAACAAAGGAGGGCACGCGCATGAGGAGGCTCCGTATTGGGGTGATCGATCTGGTGGCCATCGAGGAGGCCGTGCCCCCCGGCCGGGTCGCCTTCATCGCCGAGAGAGACGTGTCCTGGCAGCCCCTTCGCCGCCGTGGCCAAGACGGCACGGACGAGCCTGCTCAGCGAGGAGACCCTGTCCATGCGGGTGAACCGGACCGGCATCGTCCTGAAGCCCAACAACTCGCGCGTTGTCTTCCGGCCGTTTGAGCTTGGCCCGGAGCGGGTGGTCCGGATCATCGCGCGGATCATGGCGTTGGCCGAGAACGAGGTCGAGGCCCTGCTGCACGAGGTCTTGCGCGAGTTCGGCGACCGCCACCTCCAGATCCAGCGGTTCCACCAGGCCCGCTGCGAGCAGGTCAGGCAACACCTGCTCACCGACCAGCCGCTATCCCTCTGCCGCCGCCTGCTCATCGGCGCGTATTTCACCCAGGAATACTCCCTGGAGTCGGCGGCACTGTTCAACCCCTCCATGGTCTGGCACCCCGACCAGGAGGAACTGCCCGACGGAGCGCGGCGGTTCGTCCTGAGCCTGCGGGCCACGGGCGAGGGACACATTTCCTCGATCACCTTCCGCTCCGGCGTGATCGACGCCGCCAACAGCATCCGCCTTGACGAGCCGACCCGCTACGTGATGGCTCCCGAAGTGGTGCCCAACGCCTCCTACGAAAAGGCCCTGTTCCAGCGCAAGCTCTTCGAGTTGGGTCTGGCGAACCGCTTCGCCGACCTCGTCCTGGCCGGACTGCCCGAGCAGTTCACGCTGGAACACCTCGAACAGGCCCTCCAGTCGGTCCTGCGGCAAAACCGCCCCCAGCAGCGCGAGTTCGAGCCGACCGCGAGCGGGATTCTGGCCCTGGCGCGGTCGAACTACGAGGTGCGCTTCGCGCCTGAGCAGAGCCTGTCGGAGCGGGTCGTCTTCCCGTCCTCGCCGGCCGAGACCAACGGCATCGAAGACGCCCGCTTCGTGCAGTTCCGCCATGACGACGGCCAGAGTTGCTACTACGCCACCTACACCGCCTACGACGGCCGGGTGATCCTGCCCCAACTCCTGGAGACGCGCGACTTCTTGCACTTCCGGATGAGCACGCTCAACGGGCCGGAGGTGCGCAACAAGGGCCTGGCGTTGTTCCCGCGGAAGGTGAACGGTCACTACTGCATGCTGTCGCGGCAGGACAACGAGAACATCTACTTGATGTACTCGGACATGCTGCACTTCTGGTACAACAAGGAACTGATCGCGAAACCGACGTATCCCTGGGAGTTCGTGCAACTGGGCAACTGCGGCTCGCCGCTGGAGACGGAGGCGGGTTGGCTGGTGCTGACGCACGGGGTGGGGCCGATGCGCAAGTACGCGATGGGAGCGTTTCTGCTCGACCTGCACGACCCGGCGAAGGTGATCGGCCGCCTGGCCGTGCCGCTGTTGTCGCCGGACGCCAGCGAGCGCGAGGGTTACGTGCCGAACGTGGTCTACAGCTGCGGCGCGCTGCTGCACGGTCGTGACCTGGTGATCCCCTACGCGATGGCGGACTACGCCAGCACATTCGCGACCGTGGCCCTGGACGAGGTGCTCAACGCCCTGACCCGAGGGTAAGGGCTGGCGGACAAAACCCCTCCCCCCAACCCCCTCCCCGCAACGGAGAGGGGGAGCAAGACACACAAGCCTTTTCTTCTCCCCCTCTCCTCTCAGGGGAGGGGGTTGGGGGGAGGGGTTTTGCCCGGTAGCTCAAAGTCACCACCTCAGCACAGCGTTGTGCCTCTCATGGTGCAGGCCCCTGGAACTGCGGCCTTGCCCCTTCCCGCGGTAGTGGTAACTCACGGAACGCGTGGCAGAGTTGCAACGAGAGGGCGGCGGCGAAGAAACACCACACGGATTCAAACGCGTACCAGAAGACCAGGTGGCTAATCCCAGCCGAGACCGCTAACGAGATCGCGAACAGCATGAAATGGCGGTTCAAGGAGACGAGCACCGGGCAACAGATGCTCGCCAGGTACAGCAGCCGCCAACACTCGCCGCCAAGCACGTCAAAGGCCGGCAGAACGGTAAAGTCGTAGCGGATCGAGTGGTGCGCGGCGCCGACGCTCAGCCGCGCCGAATCCAGCACGAGCGGCGTGTACAGAGCCCAGCCCAACCCGACCGCCAGCAGGGCAACTAGCGAAAGGAACTGCTTGATGGGTTTCCGGTCCTCGAGGAACGAGACACTGAACGGCACCCAGCAGGGCCAGAAAACCAGGGCGAAGAACAGGAACACCAGCGCCGCCCCTCGGGCAAGCGGCATGTCCCCGCTGTCGAGGCCGACCCAGACCAACCCCTCGCAGCACTGCTGGATGCTGAAAAGGAACGGCAGCACGCTCAGGGCCAGGAGCCTGGGGGCCTTCCGGGACGCACTCTGGATGCAGTAGATCCCGGCCGGGAGAAGGGCCGCGCCGACTGCGAAGCTGGCTTCCGCTGAGAAACACATGCAACGATCCTTGCTGGCCGCGAGTATCCCGTGCCTGTCGCGTCAGACGCGCTGTGTCGCAGGCGCTGGGGCGCCGGCAGCCTCACGTTCCAGGCGAGGCCGAGCAGTTGCTTCACGAGCTGTCGACACTGGAGCAGGTTGGAGAACAGGGGGTGGTGGTTCGCGTAGTCACGGGAATTGTTCTTGCCTGGATTCAAGCCCAGGCGGGGCGTCGCCAGGCGCGGCGCACCCGCGAACGGGCAAAGACGTCGCCGTCAGGCCGCCTCGAAGCGGGCGACGACCGCCGTGACGTTGTCCCGGCCGCCCGCCTCATTGGCCTCTGCGACCAGCCGGGTACACGCCGCCTCCGGTCCGGCCTCGGCAGCCAGGATCGCAGCGATCCTGCCGTCATCCAGCATGTCGGTCAGCCCGTCGGAGCACAGCAGCACCACGTCGCCCGCCTCCAGAGCCACCCGCTGCACGTCGACACGGACGCCCGCTTGGCCCCCGCCGAGGACGTTGGTGACGACGTGTCGAAGCTTGTGGTGGCGGGCATCCTCTGCCGTGATCATCCCGCGGTCAACCATCTCCGCCACCACGGTGTGGTCCTCGGTCAGCCGGTGCAACTCCCCGCCGCGGAGGAGGTAGCAGCGGCTGTCGCCGGCGTGAATGACGAACAGCCTGCTGCCGCTGGCGAAGGCCAGGGTCAGCGTCGTGCCCATGCCCGCGAGTTCCGGGTGCAGGGCCACCTCCTCGGCGATGCGGGCGTCGGCCTGCCGCACCGCCTCGCGGAGGTCGGCCAGGATGCCGTGCTCGTCGGCTTCCTGGAGGTTGGAGAACCGCCTGAGGAGTTCCACGACGACCGTCTCGACGGTTTCCACCGTCAGGGCACTGGCGACCTCCCCGGCCGCGTGCCCACCCATGCCGTCGGCGACCAGCAGGACGTGCCCCCGGCTGCGGCCCTGTTGCGAAACTGCCTGCGGCAGGCTGGTCTGCCGGACCCGCAGGGTGCGGGACAGGTCGGCCACCAGGAAGTGGTCCTCGTTGCCAGGGCGGACGCGGCCGGGGTCGGTCAGCCCGAAGGCCTGCACCATCATGGGCGCGGGCGGAGTGTCCGGGGCAGCAGTTTCCGCCTGGGGGCCCGGTTGGCCAAGAGTCCCTTGGTTCACAGCGAATTCCTCTCTCTCAAGGTAGGTGGGGAGTGATCTTTCCCTGGGGCTTTCTTCAACGCAACCGCTCCCAAATGGGCAGAATCGTGGAGCAGTCCCTGCGGTGGCGACGGCCTCGCGTGAGTTTCGGCAGCAGCAGGAGCGATCCCTGCTGGGAGTGCAAGCCGCTACGATGCGACGACCTCGCTCTGGCCACGAGTCGATGAGGAGCACACCCGGTCCGTTGGACAACAACGACCTCCTCAGGAACACAGGGCGCAATTGGTTCTGTCCCACCAGCGGGGAGCACGCGGCCGATGACACTGCGGACAGAACTGCACCAACACCTGCCGACGCTGCTCCGGCGACAACCTCCGTAACGCCTCCGCCAACTTCTCTAAAGGGTCACGCTGCTGATCGAGATGGGCAAGCTCATCCGCCGGGCCAGCGACGCAAAGGACTCGACCTGCCTCTTGCCGTCGTCCCCCTTGACGACGGTACGGATGAGGTTCTTGGCCGCCTCGACATAAGGCAACGTCCTGCTGCTCTTTTCGGTCCTGTCCGTCGTCAGGTTCAGCCTCATGGCGTGTATTCCTCCTGGGGTACGGCCCGACGCCTGGCCGGGTTTTGCGGGCCGCCGAAAGAAAAAAAGCCGACGTGGTCGAATACGGTATTCGACCACGTCGGCTTACTCGTCAACGAGCCTCCCGGCACAGCCGGGTTGCCCTTCAGCTAGTCATCCGACAACTGCAATCGAAGTCTTTGGTGGAGTTAGGTGACAACTCACAAAAAACTTCATTTTCAA
>DASPXY010000627.1:0-7087 GCA_035637055.1 Gemmataceae bacterium
GGCTGGGATCTGGATTGGCTTGATCGCCACTCTGGGCGTCGGGGGTGCGTTCACGACGCTCTCGCTGCACCGGCCCCTTGCCGTGCCCGAGCCGTCGCAGACACCAGTGGGGATGAAACGTCACGCCGCCCTGTTTCTCAGCCTGGCGGTGGGAGGAGGGTTGGGTTTTCTCTATTTGTTGTTGGCCATCCTCGCGAAAAAACCCTACCTCACTGGGCTTTAATTCCGTCAGAGAGAGCCGCGCTATGCCGATCAATGCGCAGTGTCCTGGGTGTGGTCAGATGCTGTCCGTGGGCGACGAGTTCGCGGGGGCACAGGGCAAATGTCCGACCTGCGGTACCCTCGTGACCTTCCAGAGTGGGGCTGTCGCCCCTGCACCTCCCCCAGCTCCGCCGTCCTATGCTTCAGCCGATCCAGGGTTTCCGGCCTATGCTCCGCCTGCCCCGGTGGGTCCGCCGCGGGACAACACGGAACTGTTCACCCTCCTCGGCCTGGGCGGTGCAGCTTTCTCGCTTCTGCTCATCTTCCTCGGGACGATACTGCGCTGGGGGACGGTGCCAGACGGAGGGAGTGTCAGTGGCGTTCACCTCGGTGAAGGACGGATGATGTTCTGCCTATCGCTGGCGTTGGCCGGCCTGGTCGGGTTGAGTTTCCTGAAGCGCCCCCTGGTGCCCCTGAGTGTGGTAGTCGCCGGGGCCTTTGGGACTTTCTTCCTTTTGGTGACGCTGTCCACGCTCAGGGGAGCTGGGGCAGGGATCATCATCGCTTTCATCGGCGCGCTCGGCGTGATTGGCACCTGTATCTGGACGGCAATTCGGCTCCCGCTGGTGCTTGATGCACCCGTGCCCGCGGCACAGGCCGCTTTCATTCGCGCCTATGGAGCGCTCCTCGGCACGCAAACGGTGGCGGTGGTGATGGGGATCGTCTTCTGGATCCTCCATTCGATCTAAGCAGCCCTCTTCAGCGGAGCGTCAGCGGCGCGGTCAGCCTGTGAGCGAAGAACAACCGCGCGGCTTGTGCTGCGCCCTCATTCGTTTCGATTCCTCTGGACAATCCCAAAGCCGTCTGCTACAGCCCTGCCGTTGGCTGCCCTCGCATCCTCGTGGAGCAAGCGGCGTTTTGTTCGTAGTCCCGCCTTTAGGCGGCTCGACGTCGAGCCGCCTAAAGGCGGGACTACGAACAACACCCCGCCTCCTCCGGGCGGCTCGCTGCGTCGGTGACCGTCTCGCTCCCCGCCGGACTGTGCCATGCCCGCGTTCTCCGCTCTCCTGCGTCAACACAAGGCGCTGCTGATCGTCTGCCTCGCCAGCGCCGGCTGGTCGTTCAGTTTCGGCATCGGCGCCGCGCTGTCGGGGCTCTGGATGAAAACGGACGGCTGGGGTGACCCGGTCATCGGCGGCAATACGGGCACCTACTACCTCGGCATGGCGCTCGCCGCCGCGGCGGTACCGTGGCTGATGCGGCGCTGGGGCAATCGCTGTACCGTCGCCGGCATGGCGGCCTCCGGCATCCTGACCGCCCTCTTTCCGTGGGGACCAGGGCCGGCCTGGTGGTTTCCTGTGCGGCTGCTCTGCGGGGTCGCCGGCGCTCTCAGCGTCATCCCGATGGAAACCTACGTCAACCGCGCTGCGGCACCGCAGCACCGGGCACGCGACTTCGGTTGTTACGCGGTCGCCCTCACCCTCGGATACGCGCTCGGCAACTGGGTCGGCCTGGAACTCTACCACGCGACGCCGCGACTCGCCTTCGCCGTCGGCGGCATCCTCGCCATCCTCTCCGCCGCGCTGGTCTCCTGCTGTCTACCGCCGCCTCCGCCAGCCTGCGAAGAGAATAGCCGTGTCCCGCTCGAACTGCGGCGCAACCTCCTCGCTTACGGCTCCGCCTGGAATCAAGGCTTTCTCGAAGGCGTCATGATCGCGTTCCTCCCGCTGCACCTGATCGGCCTGGGCATGACCGAGAACGCGGTGGGCTGGCTGACGAGTTTGACCGTCGTCGGCGTGCTGCTGTTCCAGATGCCGGTGGCGTGGCTGGCGGATCGGCTCGGACGCACGGCGGTGCTGCTGGGCTGTTACGCCCTGGTGGTCCTGGGACTCGGAGCGCTGCCGGCCTGCACGCCCTCGCTCTGGCTGGCGATGTGGTTGTTCGTCGTCGGCGCCTGCTCGGGCGCTTTCTATCCGCTGGGCCTGGCGCTGCTGGGTGAGCGCTTGCCCGACTCGGCGCTGGCACGGGCCAACGCCTGGTATCTGGCGATCGAGTGCGCCGGCTGCATGGCCGGTCCGGTCGCCGCGGGCTGCGCTCGTGACTGGTTCGGCGTTCGTGCCATGTTCATCGTGGGACAGGCGGCCTTGGTGATTTTCCTCCTCGTCTCGCTCGGGTTGTACCTGCTCGACCGCCGCAGCACCCTCAAGCCCACGGGTTGCAACCCGTGGGCTTCTTCCCCAGGCCCCCGCGAGGCGGCTTGATGTACAATGGAAGTTTAACTAACGAGCCGCCGGGTTTATCCCGGCGGTCTGCACGGCGGGGATAAACCCCGCCGCTCGTTAGCATCCATCACTTGCTGGGACGTTACAAACTCCAATTGGCACCTGCCATGTCCATCCCTGTACGGCACCTGCCGGTCATCCAGAACTGGGACTGTCACAGCTGCGGCAACTGCTGCCGCGAACTGGAAGTCAGCGTTACCGACGAGGAGCGGCGCCGGATCGAGGCCCTCGGCTGGGACGATGACCCCGAACTCAAGTGGGTGCGTCTTTTCGTGCGGTACGGCCCGTGGTGGGCGCGGCGCACGCGGCTCAACCATCGCCCCGATGGGCGTTGCGTTTTCCTCAGCGACGACAACCGCTGCCGCATTCACGAGCGCGCCGGCGCCGACGCCAAGCCACTCGCGTGCCGCCTGTTTCCGTTCGTGCTGTCGCCTGCGGGCAATCACTGGCGCGTCGGCCTGCGCTACTCCTGCCCGTCGGCGGCGGAGGGCAACGGCCGCCCGCTGCCGCAGCACGAGACCGAACTACTGCAAGCCACTCGCCTCGTCGAGCAGGCGGAGGAATTCGAGGCGCGCAACGTCCCACCGCCTCCTTTACAGAGAGGACAAAGCGTCGATTGGCCGGACCTCCTGCGCTTCGTGCAAGCGCTGTCGGATTTGCTGGCGGACCGGCGGGATCGGGTCGAGCGACGGCTGCGGAAGTGCCTCGCGCTGGCCGCCATTTGCCGCGACGCACGCTTCGACAAGATCACCGGCGGCAAGTTGGTCGAGTTCCTGCGAGTCGTGTGCGAGGGGTTGGACGCCGAGGTTCCCGTCGAGCCGACGGCCCTGCCGCGTCCTGGCTGGGTGGGGCGGATGCTGTTCCGGCAATTGCTGGCCATCCTCGTCCGCAAGGATCGCGGCGAGAACCGCGGCCCCGCCACGCGCAACGGCCTGACGCGATTTTACGCCGCCTGGCGCTTCACGCGCGGCAGCGGCACCGTCCCGCGCGTCAATGGCTTCCTCCCGGCGACGACCTTCGCGCAGGTGGAGGCGGCCAACGGACCGCTGCCGCCGGCCGCGGAGGAGATTCTGGAGCGCTATTATCAGGTAAAGGTCGGCTCGCTGCAGTTCTGCGGCCCGCTCAACTTCCGCCTGCCGTTCTGGGACGGCTTCGCATCGCTGGCGGTGACGATGCCGGCGATACTGTGGCTGACCCGCGCCCTGGCCGACGGGCCGCGCGAACAGGCACTCGCCCGGGCGCTGAGCGTCGTCGATGACCATTTCGGGTACAATCGCGTCCTGGCGAGCCGGCGCGTTCGCTTCTCGCTGTGGGCGCTGGCGAAGCGTGGCGAACTGGAGAGACTGATTGCCTGGTACAGCCGTTAGCCTCGGCACACAAGCCCGGAGCGCCAGCGACGGGACCAGGCTACACAAGCCCGGAGCGCCAGCGACGGGACCATGCTACCGTCCCGTCGCTGGCGCTCCGGGCTTGTGGTTGGGCGCCGTTAGCCTCCCGCGAAGTTTGCGCCACTTTCCCTTTAGCTGCCCTTGTCGTCGGCCGATGCCTAAAGTATACGGCGGTCTGCGCCGACAGCGTCTCTCGGACGGAGGGCTTACGGTGTCCAGGCTCTCGCGCACTGGCTTCTGGTTCAAGGAAGTGCTGGCCGGTCTGGCTGCGGCGTCCGGCATCGGCTACGTCGCCACCGCCTACACCGTGTCGCGCTGGCTGACGCGCACCAGCCGCAGCCGACCGTATCCCACTCCCGAACGGCACGGGCTGCCCTTTGAAAATGTCGAGTGCGTCACCGCCGACGGCTATCGGCTACGCGGTTGGGTGGTCGAGCCTCCCGCGGCACGCGCGACCGTCACACTCTTCCACGGTCTGCGCCATAACCGGGCGCAGACCCTCGACCGGATTGCCTTCCTCGCCGCGGCAGGCTACCGCTGCGTGGCCTTCGACCACCGCGCCCACGGGCAGAGCGAGGGGCGGCGCACAAGTTTCGGTTACAACGAAAGCCGCGACGTGACGGCGGTGCTGGAAACTGTGCGGCAGCGCTGGCCGCATCAGCCCGTGGCGGCGCTGGGGATCTCGATGGGTGCCGCCGCGCTCTGCTTTGCCGCAGGGCAACTCCCCCGCCTCGATGCGGTCCTTCTGGAAAGCCTCTATCACGATCTGGATAGTACCTTTCGCAAACGCATCGGCACCAGGTTTCCATCGTGGTTCCGGCGTTTCCGCCGCGGCGTCATCTGGGTGACCGAACGTCGCCTCGGACTGCGCCTGGAGCAGATCGCCCCGGTGAATTACGTCGATGGGTTCGCGCCCGCGCCGGTGCTACTGCTGACGGGCAGCGCGGATGGCCTGGCTCCGCCGAGCGACTCCGAGCGTCTGTTCGCGCGCTGCCCCGAGCCGCGCGAACTCGCCATCATCCCAGACGTCGATCACACCAACATGGTCGAGGGCGGCGGCCATCGCTACCGCGACACGATTCTGGATTTCCTGGAGCGCAATTTGCGCAGAGTGCGCCGGGCAGCGTGAGAGCGATGGAAGCCCCTCGCCCCTTGCGGGAGAGGGGTTGGGGGTGAGGGGTGGAGGACTGAAACTGCTCCCTAGCCTTCCCCCTCACCCCCAACCCCTCTCCCGCAAGGGGCGAGGGGAGAAGAGTGCGGCCTCACCACCACCATCCCCACCAACGGCCGCGGTCCCAGGCGTGCGGAAACGCCAGTAGCCACATCAGGACGAGCAGGATGGCCGCCGCGCTCGTCGAGATCCCCGCCACCGCGAAGCCCGTGTTGCCGTCGCGCTCCCGGCTGCCAAGAACCAGGCCCAGCACGCCGAGCAGCAGGGCCAGTCCGGCGAGTGGCAGCACGAAGAAGCCCAGACACGGAAAGACGGCAAAAGGGATCGCCACAATCCCCATTACCATCGAGCTGATGCCCAACGCCATGCCGGGGCCTGTCGGTGCCGGCGGCCGGTCGTAGTAATCGTCGCGGCGATAGCGGCGCCGGGGCGGGGGATCGTAGTCATCGTCGTAGTCCGGCGGGCGGCGCGAGGGGCGCTCCGGCGGGGCACGACGGGCTGACGGCAAGGGCTGGTCCCCCAGGGTGGCAATGAAGGTAGCTCCGCAGGTGGGACATTGAACGTCCTGACCGAGCAGGTTCGGCGCTACCTGGAGTTTGCGATCACAATTCGGGCAGGTGATGACCTCTTGCATGGGCCCCTCATGGGTGAAGTTTCTGAGAAAGGCGGCCTGCAGGCGCCTCAACGAAACGTGAAGAAGTTCCTCTCGCCAAGCCAATTCAGGCATCCCAGGGCAAGGCCGATGAGTCCGAGGACGGTCGCGACGATGCCGCAGGTGTGGCCAGAACTGGTGCTGCTCAGACCCGACGGGTCCATGCGCCCGGCACGGATCTGGGCCAGGTCGTGGTTACCCATCGCCCACGCGATCGGGCCGAGGATCAGCCCGGGCACGCACAGGACCAGTCCAACCAGGGCAAGAATGCCGAGGGTCAGGATAGCCGCGCCGCGGTGCGGTTGCGCGGGGCGACGCGGGCCGCCCCATTCGCCGCGCTGGCGTTGCTCCTCATCCAGACCATAATCGTCGCGCCCCGGGCCGGAGCGCTGCTCTCTCGCCTCATAGGACGGCGCGGGACGCACGTACGGCGGGGGCGGCACGGCGAAGTTGGCCGTGAAGGTCGCGCCACAACTCGGACACTGGACGTCGTGCCCCTGGAGTGTTTCTGGGGCCTGCAATTTTCGCCGACAACTGGGACAGCTAATGATTTCCGCCATGCTCCCTCGGGCTGGACGTTCGGGACTGTCTGCGCATCAGGATAATTGATCGCCGGGTGATTGCAAAGAGTCGTGAGCCGCTTTTCCCGCAGCCCCGGTCTTCCCGCTTGCGGGTTAGCGCGCAGCCCCATCGCTAACCCGCAAGCGGGAAGCCTTCTCCCGATCCGCCAGTATGGGCAGCAGGTCGAACGGCGTCACCATCCCCACCGGCCGTGTTGGGTCGTCATCGGCGACCACCACCACGCGCTTGATCGGCTCGCGGATGAAGATCAGCAGCGCCGCCGTCAGCGGATCGCCCTCGCGCACCGTGATCACCGGCCGGCGCATGACCTCCGCCAGCGGCGTCTCCATCGGCCGCAAGCGCTGCCAGGCGTTGTAAAAGTCGGTCCGCGTCATCAGCCCGACCATGCGCCCCGCCTCGTCCACCACTGGATATGCTCCTTTGCCGCCCTCCTGACTCCGCTGCAGCGCTTCGGCCAGCGTCAAGCCCACGGGCAACGTCGCCACGGGCCGGCTCATCACCTCGCCGACGCGCGTCGAGTTCATCCCGGGGTGATCCTTCGCGATGCGCAGCAATTCCGCCGCGCTGCGACTGCCCTGGACAGAGCGTTCCAGCGGCTCGCGCAATGCTTCAAAGTGCCGCGTCAACTGCGTGAAGGACTCCTGCCCCATGACCAGCACGTCGAGCGGCTCCTCCGCCTTGACCGACGCCGACCGCAGCGCCCCGCGCAGCAGCGAGCCCTCGCCGAAGTGGTCACCCGCCTTCAACTCCGCCACCGGCTCTGCCGTCTCGTCCAGGTAAACGCCCGCCCGGCCGCGCTCGATCACGTAAA
>DASPXY010000628.1:0-8327 GCA_035637055.1 Gemmataceae bacterium
AGAAGGTGGCGTGCGCTTCCTTGGTCGTGACGCCGACCGGGGCGTAGAGCGGCGGCATTTGCGGCAGCAGTTTGAGGTTGTGAGGACTGTCCCACGGTTCGTCCGTCCTGAACTGCTGGGCGAGGGGCCCCTGCTCGATGAAGGGGAGGATGGCGACGCGCCAGCTCAGCAGCGGCTTGCCGTCCTTGCTCAGGATCGCCGCCGGCGGCAGCGCTCTGTAGGCGTCGTGGTAGGTGTGCAGGGCAAGACCGATCTGCGCCAGATTGTTTTTCGCCGTCTGCTGACGAGCGGCCTCTCGGATCCGGTCGGCCTCCTGCAGTTCGGCCGTCCTGGCGGCTTCCGCGGCAGGCCGATAGACTGCGATCCACAAGATGAACGTGATGGCCAGGCCGAGGACGCTTGTGCCCGACCCGATGAGCGGAAAGAGCATTCCTTGCCCCTGCCGCGCCCGGGCGATCAGCAGGGCGACCACACCGAGCACCAGCCCAAGACCGGCGCCGATCAGTCCAGCCACCAGACCGACCGCTGGAATGACCCCAAGGAGCAGGCCGACACCGCCGAGGGCAACCGCGGCGATGCCAAGCCCGAGTTGCAAGCTGCTGCCGGCGCCCGCTGGCCGACGCTGGGCCGAGCGCCGCTGCGGCAGCACTTCGTCCCCTTCGTCGTCCTCGACCAGAATCGGTCTCGTACCCTGTCAAGTTGCCGTTGACGGGTGACGTGGCGACAATACCTTCCGGCCGTTTTACGGAAGGAGTCGCTGTCATGAAGAAGTACGTGGTGCCCTTGACCGACGAGGAGCGCCAGCAGTTGGAGCAACTGCTCACCAAGGGCAAAGCCGCTGCCCGCACCCTGCGGCACGCCCAGGCTTTGCTCAAGGCCGACCAACCGGAAGGCTGGAAAGACGCTGACATCGCCGAGGCCTTCGCCCTGTCCGTCCGCACCGTCGAGCGCCTGCGCCAGCGCTTCGTCGAGGAGGGCCTGGAGGCGGCACTGCAGCCCAAGCCGGTGCCACGCCTGCCCCGCAAGGTCGATGGCACCGTGGAGGCGCACCTGGTCGCCCTGGCCTGCTCCGACCCGCCCGAGGGACGCCGGCGCTGGACGCTGCGGCTGCTGGCCGGCAAGTTGGTCGAGTTGGCTCTGGTCGGGTCGATCTCCCACGAGGGGGGTGCGCCAGGCGCTCAAAACAACGAGCTGAAGCCCTGGCAGAAGAAGTCTTGGCGCCTCCCGCCGTATGGCTCGGGTGAGTTCGTCTGCCAGATGGAGGACGTGCTGCGGCTCTACCAACTGCCCTACGACCCGGACTACCCCCAGGTGTGCCTGGACGAGACCAACAAACAGTTGCTCGGCGAGGTGTGCCAGCCCCTGCCCTGCCAACCGGGCCAGCCCGACCGCTACGAGTCGCACTACCTGCGGGCCGGCGTCAGCCAAGTGTTCTTGTGGTACGAGCCCTTGGCGGGCCGGCGGGGTGTGCGGCTGCGCGACCACAAGGGGGCGGTGGACTGGGCGGAGGTCATCGCGGAGTTGCTCGCGGTCCACTACCCCCGGGCCAAGCAGGTGCGGCTGGTCATGGATCAGCTCAACACGCACGCGGGCGGGTCGCTGTACCAGGCGTTCGCGCCGGCGCGGGCGCGGGCCTTGGACGAGCGGCTGGAAAGCCAGTACACGCCCCAGCACGGCTCGTGGCTGAACATGGCGGAGAGCGAATTGAGCGTGTTGACAGGGCAGTGCCTCAACCGGCGAATCGGCACGAGCGAGGAGTTGCTGCGCGAGGTAGCAGCAGGGGAGCGCCAGCGGAACGAGGCCGCGGCCAAGATCGACTGGCGCTTCACCACTGACAAAGCCCGCATCAAACTCAAGAAACTGTACCCGACAATCAAAACTTGACAGGGTACTCGTGCGGTTCACGCTTGGGGGGCACGCGCGGTAGGACGGCTCTCCCGAGCCGTCGGGCCTGTGGGGACGGCTCGAAGCATTGGAGGCTCCTTTCCCGAGAGCATCTGTCTGAACTTCAAGCAGATGTAAAGCATTTCTAGCAAGTGTAAAGACCTGTCCTCTTGGAGGGACTCACCGTTCCCACGAGTCCCCCCCAGGGTTGAGCGCCTGGCAGCTGTGCGGGGCGCTGCACGAGGCGCATGGCGTCGGCCTGATCCACCGCGATGTGAAGCCGGGCAACGTGCTTGTCTGCCGGCACGTCGTCCAGGCCGCCGTGGTCAAATTGCTGGACTTCGGGCTGGTGCGTAAGGTGGGCGGCGCAGCCGGGACGCAACCGCTGACGGAGGAGCATCTGGTGCTGGGCACGCCGGACTACATCGCCCCGGAGCAGGCACGCGGGGCGGCCGCGCTGGACGGCCGTAGCGACCTGTACTCGCTTGGGGCGCTGGCGTATTTCCTGCTGACGGGCGCACCGCCGTTCGACGGCGCGAGCGTGCTGGAGAAATTATTCGCCCACATCCACCAGCCCGTCCGCCGCCGCGGCTGCTGTGCCCGGACGTGCCGGAGGACGTGCAGCAGGTCATTCTGCGCTGCCTGGAGAAGGATCCCACCCGGCGCTTCGCGGATACCACCGCACTGGAGCAGGGCCTGGCGGCGTGCGGCTGTGCAGGGCCAGTGGTCGCAGGAGGACGCCGCGGCCTGCTGGTCGGGACAGCCCCTGGCAGCGCCGGGACTTGCGAGCGCGCTGCAAGAGCGCTGGCCTGGATTCCCACGGGGGGATTTTTTCCTAACAAAAGCGCCCGTCTCCCTCTCGTCGACTACAGCTTTTCCAGCACCTGGATCCTCTTGATCTGTGATGACAAAAGTTGAAGGATTTCGCGCCAGCGGGAGTTACTCTAAGGAGGAATGCAGGCTCACCAAAGGACCAACCATGGCGGACACACAGCTTTCCACGGTCGTGCGGGGCATCCGTCGGCTCGTCGCTGCAGCGGATGTGAAGCACAGGAGCGATTGCCAACTGCTGCACGACTTCCAGGTCGCCAGCGACGAGCGGGCTTTCGCTGCCTTGGTGGATCGGCATGGGGCGATGGTGCTGCGCGTGTGCCGGCAGGTGCTGCAACATCAGCAGGACGCGGAGGACGCTTTCCAGGCGACGTTTCTGGTGCTGGCCCGCAAGGCCGCTTCCCTCCGGGACAGCAAGGTCGTCGCGAGTTGGCTCCGCAGCGTCGCGTATCGGATTGCCCTGCAAGCCAGGAGAAACGCCGGGCGGCGCCAGGCACGTGAGGCTCGCACCCAGGCGCGGCCGCCCGCCAGTCCCGCCGCCGACGTCGCCTGGCGCGAAGTGCAACTGATTCTGAACGAGGAAATCGAGCGCCTGTCGGAAAAGTATCGGGCCCCTTTCGTGCTTTGCTGTCTGGAAGGGCACAGCCGTTCCGAGGTGGCCCGGCAGCTGGACTTGAAAGAGGGGACGGTGTGGAGCAGGTTGTCGTACGCGCGCCGGCAACTGCAGCAGCGGTTGCGGCGGCGCGGCATCGAATTGGGCACCGTGCTCGCGGCGGCGGCGCTGGCGGAGGGCGGCATGGCCTGCACGGCTCCGGCCTCCTTGGTTGCGGCAACCCTGCAGACCGTCACAGCTGGCGGCAAAGCGATGATCGGGGTTTCCGGCGAGGTTGCCGCCCTCGTCCAGGCCACTCTGAAAGTCACGACGGCAGCCAGGATGAAACTTGCGCTCGCGTTCCTCTTCATGACTGCCGTGTTTGGGGCCGGCTGGAGCGTGTCGGTCGGTCAGGCGCCCCCCTCGATAACGGACGAGCCGAGCCAGCCAGCGACTCCGCGTGTACCGAAAGCGGCGCAGGCGACCGAGCAGGGCGAGCAGCCGGCTGTCCGCGCTGATGGCCACGGCGACCCGCTTCCCGACGGCGCCGTTGTCCGTCTGGGCACGATCCGGTTCAATCATGGCGCGGACTTGAACCATCTTCTATTTACCCCGGACGGGAAAACGATTCTGTCCGAAGGCCGACGCCTGGTGCGCCTGTGGAATGCGGCCAGTGGCGCCGAGACCGGTCAGCTGCCGCCGCCTGCGCAGTACGTAAGCGGCACCACGGTCACACTGCCGGATTCGAGGACCCTCGTATCCCTCAACGAGGAGGGAACGGGTGACTTCGTGCGCTGGTGGGATCTGTCAACGCGGCAAGAGATCCGGACGCTGAAACTTCCGATCCAACGACGGGTGTTCTCCGCCTACCACCGCAATGCGCTCTCGTCCGACGGCACCCTCGCCGCCATCCATGTGCATACGCCCACGGAACTGCGCGTCTTCGATCTGAAACATGGAGGCGAACTCCATAAGTTCCCCGAGGGCGGCAAGGACATCCGCGCCGTCGCGTTCGCCGGCAAGGATCGCCTGGTCACGGCCGACGTCAAGGCGATGATCGAGGTCCGCGATGCGCGGACCGGCAAACTGAGCCATCGTTTCCAGCACGGCACCCCGGTGGACTTCCTCGCCGTGTCGGCAGATGGCCGGCGGCTGGCCACGTTCGAGCTTCACAGCGAGGACCGGCGCGATCGCCACCGGGACGTCATTTATCTCTGGGATCTGGCCACGGGCCGGAAGCAGCATACCCTCCGCCTCCCGGGCGGGAGCGGGTATCAGAACGCCCTGTTTTCGCCCGACGGCAAGCTCCTGATGACCTCGAGCTACGGCAACGACGCTTATGTGCTGACGGTATGGGATACGGCGACGGGCCGGAAGGTCCGCGACCTGCCCGGCGCCGGCGTGTGCATGGCCTTCAGCCCGGACGGCAAACGCCTGGCGGCCGGAGGCTGGTCGGGCAAGTTTGACGTGTGGGAAGTGGACACCGGCCGCCGCTTTTCTTCCGAAGACAGCCGGCACGCCCACGCGAACGCGGCCTGCCTGTCCGCTGCCGGCGAGCGCGTCGTGACCATCGGCGCCTCGATCAGTACCTGGGACAGCACGACCGGCAAGCGGCTGAATTCGCTCGCGGTCCCAACCGATCCGTATTGGGACCGGAGCAACTGCACGCCCGATGGCCGCTTCGTGCTCACCTTTGTGCGCGACGGCGAGGCGTACCAGGCCGCGGTCTGGGACATTGCCCAGCGACGCAAGGAGTTCGTGCTGCCGGCCCCGAGTCAGCGTGTCCCCGGCACCACGGCGTTCTCCGCCGACGGCTCCTTGCTGGCGACCGCACACCCCGGCAAGCCCACGCTCGTGCGCGTCTGGGATCTGCGCCAGCGCAAGGAGGTCCGTTCGTTCACGCACCCCAATCCCGCCCGCCTGTTCTTCAGCGGCGACAGCAAGACGTTGTTCATCGCCGGGCCGAAGATCGCGGCCTTCGACCTCGCCAGCGGTAAGGAACTCTTCTCCTGGCGGATGCAGCCCCTGAAAAGTGCCACCCAGGTTAGAACCGTCACGGTGGTGGACGGCAAAGCGGAGCCCTTCGACGAGGACAGCCGGATTGCCTGGCGGGCGTTGGCTGTTTCGCCTGACGGGAGCAAGCTCGCCGCCATTCACTGGACCTGGGCTCCCGTCGGAAAACAAGCCGGGGAGGACCGCATTGCCCTGTACGATCTCGCCACCGGCAAGTTGCTCCGCCACTGGAACGACTCCGGCCAGCAGGCCAACATGCTTGAGGCGTTGACATTTTCCGCCGACGGCCGGCTCCTGGCTTCCTCGGACGGACACGCGATCCATGTGTGGGAGGCGGCCAGCGGAGCGAAGGTGCGCTCCTTCCACGGACATCGCGCTGAACTCACAAGCCTCGGCTTCGATCGCGACGCGCGGCGGCTGGTCTCGGCGTGCTTCGACAGCACGGTGCTGGTCTGGGATCTGACCGGCCGGCTGCGCGACGGCAAGCTCCAGCGCGGCGAGCTGTCCACCGCGAACCTGGAGGCGCGCTGGCGCGACCTCGCCGAGCGCGACGCCGGCAAGGCCTACCGGGCCGTCTGGGGTCTGACCGCAGCTGAAGAATTGACCGTACGCTTTCTGAAGCAACGATTGCGCGCTGTTCCCCACCCCGATCCACTGCGGATCGCCCGCCTGATCGCCGAACTGAGCAGCCAGCGTTTCACGGTTCGCGAGGCCGCCGACGCGGAACTGAAAAAGCTGGACGTGCTGGCGGAGAAAGCCCTGCGCCAGGCGTTGCAGTCGGAACCGCCGCTGGAGTTGCGCCGCCGCGTCGAGCAACTCCTGCAAGGAATCAACGCCCCCGTCCCTTCCGTTGAGACACTGCGCGTACACCGCGCGTTGGCCGTGCTTGAACATATCGCGAGCCCGCAGGCACGCGAACTCGTGCGGACGCTGGCGCAGGGCGCCCCGGATGCCCACTTGACACGGGAGGCGCGCGCTGCACTCGGACGGCTACTTCAGGATGCAGACAGCAGATGAGGCCAGCTGATGCAGCGCTTTCCCAATCTCGCCTGTTTTCGGCCCGAAAAGGGGGCTTTGGAGTGCGGCGACCAGTCGCCGCACTCCAAAGCCCCCCTTTTCGCCACAGCCTGTCAGCGTGTTTTCCCAGGCCCGCTGATCTCGACCAGGAGAACTTTGTGGAACACCGTGGGGTCGTCGCAGCCCACACCCAGAAAACGCGGGTCCGGCATCTTGTTCCAACTGTCGATCGTCAGGTCCTTGAAATTGGTCTGGCGATGGAGGAGTTCCTTGCCATCCAGCAGGCAGCGGATGGAGTTGCGGCGGACCTGCACATAGGTCGTGTGGATGGTGTTGACCTTGAGAAGCCCGGGAGCTTTCCAGTACCAGTCCTTGGCGGGGTTGGCCAGGATCTGGTAGTCGTTGCCATCCCGGACGCCGACCTTCCAGAGAAAGGAGCCGCCGTGGCGGTTTGGCATCATGGCCGTGATGGCATGGCGCAACTTCGGTTGCGAGAATTGGAGAATGAAATCGTACTCCTCCGGCGGCTCGTACCGAATCTGCACGCGCGGAGCGAAGTGCTGGTCATCGCACCGGAGAACTTGTCCGCTCATGGCCCATTTGCCCCTGACCACATCGGTAAGCGGATCGATGATGGACGTGAGGTTGAGCGCGAGCTGGCGCGGGGCCTTGTCCGCGTCGGCTTGCGGTTTCTGAACCTGCGCCTGCGAGGTGGCAGCTGTCCCGATCACCGACGTGGCGACGGCGCCGACGAACAGGAAGTAGCCCAGACGGGAGAGAGCCCTCATGCCGCCGTGCCTCACCGCGGCACGCGGCACCCTGTGGGTCTCCCGACGGTGGGGTGCGCGCGGGCGATCAGCGGAGGGAACGAGAGCGGTTGCCGGACGAGGAGACGAAGCGATCAGGTCGTGGTGCGATTCGTTCATAGGCTGCCACTTTCCTCGACTGACGAAGGCGCCGCGAGCGGCAGGGTGGCGGTCGAATGCGGCCGCGCCTTGTCGACGTGCTGGTAACCACAGGGTTCGCTGGCGTGCCGTCGCGTTTATCGGCCCACCGAAAGATAGGATGCGATTCGACTTGCCCTGGACCGCGCCGTCCATTTTTTTCCGGCCTGGTCTCAGCGTGGATTCTGCATTCGTTGGGGTCGTAAAGGGGACAGGCACCTTTACCGCTCTTTAGGAGAGCCAAAGGTGCCCGTCCCCTTTGGCCGCCAAGGCGATTCAGGCCGACCAATCTTCCATCTGCAAGGCCGGAACGCGCGCGAAATCGCGGGTGTTGCGCGTGACCAGCGTGGCTCCTTGGTCCAGCACAATCGCGGCAATGCGCAGGTCCATTTTGCCGATATTCAGCTTGAGTCCGCGCAACTCCTCGTAGCGGTCGATGGCCCCTTCGGAGAAGGACACAATTTGCACTCGGGAAAGAAACCGAACCGTATCGGCAAGTCTCCGATAAAGATCGGCGATTTCCTTGTGCTCCCGGGCGCGGGACAGCCGCGCATGCCAGCCGTCGAGTTGCTCCTGAACGGTGATGACGGTAACGGCCAGTTCGTCGGCAGCGTGGGCCGCGACATGCTTGCTGACCGCTGGGTGAGCGTGTTGCCAGAGCGACAAGATGTCCGTGTCCAGGACGAAAAGACGACTCATGGGATCTCCGGATCCTCGTCCATCTTGCGCCGATTGTCGGCGATGGCCTGTTGCCACTCCTCGAAGTAGGGATCGTCCTTGAACATGCCCGCGAACTGAACCCACGGATTGCCGGTAGGCTGCGCGGCGACCTCCAGGGAGATCAGTTCCGTACCCTCACGCAGGCGCGCCGCCAACTGGTCCCTCAGTTTCGCCAGAACTTCGTCGCGCGTCGCCCCTTCAACACTCAGGCCGAAGAGTTCGCCGCCGCGGGACCGGAAGCCGTTTCCGGCGACGGGTTCGATCAGAATCGGGATCTGCACAGCGGTTCCTCCCCGGTTATGGGCTCAGTCGCTTCACGACCTCCA
>DASPXY010000629.1:0-7537 GCA_035637055.1 Gemmataceae bacterium
CTCCCCAGGGGCACTGGCCCAGGGTGCGACAGGGTTAGCCATAGCCCGCAGATAGCCACGCCGAGCAACAGTTTGCCCACCATACCCAGCAGGAACGCCGCAACTGCCCAGCGGCGCGCGCCGCATTCTTCTGGGGCCGTCCACAGCATTGCCTCTCCGGTCAGGATCAATCCTCCTGGCACCAGCAGAAGCAGCCCACCACACAGGAACAGGGCGACCGGATTCATCGCCGGTGTCCTGACGCCCCGCCCCTCCCCGAGCAGGGGGAACAACATCACAACTGGCACCAGCAGAGCGCCAAAGTAGCAGAACAGCAAGCCGACGTGAATCAGCCGTAACCCGAGGCGCGCTCCTCCCCAGTTGGGAACACACGATCCGACGGGCATCGGCAAGAATTCCGGCGGGGTTGTCGAAGCCGCCGGTGGCCGGGCAGCGATTCGCTCGTCGGCGTCTCCCATGACAGGTCGTCCCCGCAAGCAACTATAGCAGAGCCGTGCGCTCGTCGTACCCGTACATGCGATTGAAGTTCTGCACCGCCACGCCGCTCGCCCCGCGCACCAGGTTGTCCTCGCACGCCAGCACCACGACGCAGCCGCGCACCACCCGCACCGTCAGGTCCAGGAAGTTGCTGCCGTAACAGTCCTTCGTCGCCGGCAGATGCTTGACCACGCGCACGAACGGCGCATCGGCGTAGTAGGCGCGATATAGCTCCAACAACTGCTCCTCGGAGCACGGCCGGCGCGGCGTCGCGTAGATAGTCGAGAAGATGCCGCGGTCCATCGGGATCAGGTGCGGCGTGAAAATCACCTCGACCGTCTCGCCCGCCACGTCGCTGAGCGCCTGCTCGATCTCCGGCGTGTGCCGGTGACGACCGACGTTGTACGCCGATACGCTCTCATTGCACTCCGGAAAGTGCGTGTGCAGCTTCGGCGTGCGGCCGGCGCCGGACACGCCGCTTTTGCTGTCCACAATGATGCCTTCCAGGGCAACGTGCTTGCCGGCGATCAGCGGCGCCAGGCCGAGAATGGCAGTCTGCGGATAACAGCCGGGGTTGGCGATCAGCTGCGCCGTGGGGATCTCGTCGCCGTAGATCTCCGGCAGACCGTAGACCGCCTGCGTCAGGTTCGCCAGATCCTCGTGGCTCTCGCCGTACCACTGAGCGTAGACGTTCGGGTCGCGCAGGCGGTAGTCGGCGCTGAGGTCGACCACGCGAACGCCGCGGTGCAGCAGGATCGGCAGCGTGCTCATGCTGACGCCGTGCGGCAGACAGCCGAAAGCGCACTCCACGCCGCGGGCCAGGAGGCGATCGGCGTCGAACGACTCGCAGCGCAGGTGGCAGCGGCCGATCAGGCTCGGGTGCAACTCCGCCAGCAGCGGCGCCCCTTCCTGGCGCGAGGTGACGGCGACGATCTCCGCCGCGGGGTGACGCAGCAGGATCTTGATCAGTTCGACGGCGGTATAACCGGAACCGCCCAGAATAGCTACTTTTGTCATGCACCTATTCTAGCGAGATGGTCTTCCTGCTGCCGCTTGCGGGTTAGCGAAAGGGTGGCCCCGCTAACCCGCAAGCGGAAAAGTCAGCGCCCGTACTTCCCCATCAGCTGTCCCTCGCCGAGGACGTGGCCCTTCATCGCGGCGACCACCTCATCCTTGCTCGCGCCCGCCTTGAGATCCAGCGACGTATCCAGTGCGTAGAGCTTGAAGAAGTAGCGGTGCGGCTTGCCGCGCGGCGGCGCCGGACCGCCGTAGCCGATCTTCTTGAAATCGTTCTTGCCCTGCCGGGCGCCGTTCGCCAGTTCCTCTTTCGGAGGAACACCCTCCGCTAACTCGCGTACGTCCGCAGGGAGATTGAACAACACCCAGTGCGTCCAGGTTCCGCGCGGCGCGTCGGGGTCGTCGCAGATCAGGACGAGACTGCGCGTCCCCTCGGGAACGGCGGTCCACTGCAGAGCCGGCGAGACGTCCTTGCCGTCGCCCGTGTACTGTTGGGGGATCGTCTCCCCTTCCCGAAACGCCGGACTACTCAGCGCGATGGTCATAGCTGCACCTCGGAGTTGAACGCGGTCGGATGGGGGGCTGCACAGTCGTTGTACGCTCGGGATTGCCGCACGGCACCTCGCCTGCTCCCACCCCCGAGCGCGTCTCCGGAAGAGGCAGTAACAAAACGGCGAGCGGCGCGGCGTGAGCCCGCCGGTGAGGGCTGCACCGGCGGGCTCACGCCGCGCCGCTCGCCAACCATGTTACAGACTCTAAAACAACAAGCGGTCCTCCCCTTCGCTCTTCAAGGAAAGGAACGAACCATGACCACGCGACTGCCGCTTGCCCTTTGCCTCTCGTTCACCCTCACCGCGACGGTCGCCGGCCAGGGATCGTGGCAGGAAGTCGCCTGGAAAGAGGGGAAATGTACCCTCCTCCTGCCGGCGGCGCCCACCATCGTGAAGAACCGGCTGCAGCTGGTGCATGGCGACGGGATTTACACGGTCCACTACGTCGATCGGCCGAAGTTACCGGAGACCAAGGAGGAGAAAGAGCGCGATGAGAAGTCGAAACAGCAGGAGACGGAGCGGACCCTCGACAAGACCCGCGACGACCTGGTCGCCTCGCTGAAGGGCAAGTTGCTGCGCGAACAGAAAATCATGCTCGGGTCGATCCCCGGGCGGGAACTCGAGATTGAGGTGCCGGTGCTGGGGATCTACCGCGTCCGGATGTACCAGGCGGGGAGTCGGTTCTATCAACTCCTGTTGGTGGGGCCGCGCGCGGTGACCTCATCGCGCGACGCGGAGCGATTCTTCGCGTCGTTCCGGGTGACGAAATAAAAAGCCGCTTGCGGCTTAGCGAAGCGACGCTAAGCCGCAAGCGGCTATCATGCTGCCTTGCCGGGCCGGCTCAGCGCTCAGATTGCATCACAATCTGCAGGACGTACCAGAACAGGGTCGCGATGCAGGAGAACAGCGCCAGCGACGCCGCGACGTGCTGATCGGTGCGGTACTCGTGCAGCACCGCCGACGTGTAGAACAGGATGTAGCCGCTAATCAGCGCCACCATCGCGAAGCAGAAGAACAGCCCGAGGGTGACCCCACCGAAGAGGCAGGCCGCGATGATGAACCCGAGCGCCAGCAGGCTGCCGATCGCGAGCACAGGACGCAGGAAGGAGAAGTTGCGTCCGGTCACGAATACCGTGAGCGTTAAGCCGCCAAACATCGCGAGGGTCAAGACGCCGGCTGTCGGGATCGCGTTGGGGTAAGCGACCTTGGCGATGTAGAGCAGCGGCAAGAATATGATCGCCTCGGCGACGGTGTAGAGAGCCAGGCCGGCGTACTGCAGACCGGGCGAGGTGTCGGAGTGTGCCCAGTAGTTGGCCAGCGCGCTGACGGCCATGAAGGCGACGAGGACCACGAGCCAGCTGACCGCGCCATGAGCAAAGAACAGGTTCCGGATGACGCCCTCGATGCCGTCCAGACTGAGCAGTAACGTCTCCAGGCCGATGAACGCCAAGATGGCGCCGGCGAGGTGGGCGTAGGTCCTGCGAATGAACGCTGCGCGGGCGCTTTCGGCTGCCCGAATGGCAATGGGTTGTTCCATTGCGTAACTCATGGGCCTGCTCCTTTTTGCAGTGAATACCAGGGAACCTTGATGGTTCCGTTTGTTAACAAGACAGAGTACAAGCTATCTTATTGTATCCTGTTGCCCTGACGGTTGCAAGCCAGCGACCGCCGATTCGCGAACGCGGACGAAACCCCTCCCCCCAACCCCCTCCCCGCAGCGGAGAGGGGGAGCAAGCGCAATGGTGTCTTTTCTTCTCCCCCTCTCCGCTGCGGGGAGGGGGTTGGGGGGAGGGGTTTCCCTCAGCCCTTAGCGGTCGTTCACATCGACCTGCACGCCTTGCAGGATTTCCTGATTGTCGTCATTCTGCACAAAAGCGACGACGCGCAGCGCGTTGAAGTCCAGCGGCCGATTCTTGTTCGGGAAGGCGCGCTTGGCAGCAAACTCGTCGAGGTAGCGATTGAGCCCCTGCCGCAGTTCCATCAGATCCACGGTTGCGGTGTGCTTGCTATCCTTCGCCTCCAGGGCAAAGCCGTTGGGGCCGCCCAGCAGCGCCCGCACCACTTGATGATGCACCGGCAATTTGTTGCCGCCCGTGTACTTGATGCTCTTCTCGACCAATACAAGCCGCAGCCGCTTGTCGGCGCCGGGATTGGCCAGCCCCGATACCTCCGCCTTGACCTCGATCTTGTCCCCCTTGCGCGTCGCACTGGCGACGATCTTCGCCACGGCCGCTTCCTCCAGGAGCGGGTCGATCACTTCGCGGTACGCCAGGTATTTCTTCTCCGCGGCGGCCGCGCCGCCGCCACCGCCGGCGGCCGGCTTGCCATTGAAGAGCGACGAAGGCACGCCGCGCATCTGCGCCGGGAACGCCTTGCGATAGTAGTCCCAACGCGCGATGGTGTCGGGATTCGTCATCGGGTCGGGGCCGGGAATGTGCATGTGATACTGGAGTTGTACCAGATCGCTGGTCTTGTACGTCTCAGCGAGAACGTCGAAGGCCATGTCAGCGGCGACGCACGGCGGACACTGGGCGCCGGTAAAGAGCTCCATCACCACGACGCGGTCGCTTTTGCCCTTGCGGCCCTCGAACGGCGTCGCCTTGAACGGGGCCTTGGTGTCACCGCCGAAGGCCGGCGCCATCAGGGCGAGTAGCAAACTCAAACCGATCCATAGCCGGGGACGCATACCGTCTCCTTTCACGACCCCCGCGCATGCGACGTATTGTTTGTAGTTCCGCCTTCAGGCGGGGTAACGTCGAGCCGCCTGAAGGCGGAACTACGAACAACGAGCCTCACGAGGGGAGGGGCGCCGGTCTTGCGCAAGACGTACCCGGTCGGCCGTCCGTGGCGTGCCAGCGGGACCGACAGTCCGTGGTCGGGGTTGGCGCAACAACCGTGGCAGCAATCGTAAGGGGGGTGATTGCAGGAGTCAACAGGCTGGATCAAGGATTGAGGATCGAGGATTGAGGATCGAGGATCGAAGATCGAGGATCGAAGATCGAGAACCGACAATCGAACAACACAACGCGACCCTCGATCCTCAATCTTCGATTCTCGATCTTCGATTCTCGATCTTCGATCCTCGATGCTCAATCCTCTGTATAATGCCACTCTTCCGCTGCCGTCCTGGAGAATCGCTGCGAGCATGCGCTGGTCTATCATCCGCCTAATTTGGCTCCGTGAGTTGCGCGACCAGTTGCGCGACCGGCGCACCCTGTTCATGATCGCGGGGTTGCCGCTCCTGCTCTACCCCGTCCTCGGCTTCGCCGTGCTGCAATTCGCCGTCGGGTTCGTCGAGAAGGCGAGCACCGTGGGCGTCGTCCGCAGCGATCCGTCCGACGAATTCCCCTCGCGTACGCACGCTGCCCTGCTGGGCAGCTTCGCCATCCCGCCCGCGGGGCCGGCGGGCGCCGGTGTCCGTCCCGATTATCTCGCCAGCGCAGCGGCCCTCGCCTCGCATCCGGCCCTCAATTACCCGGTGCTGGTCAAGGACGGCCGCTTCCAACTCCCCGAGGGGGACACGGTCGAGGGTGCCCTCGCCATGAAATTGCTGGGAGGGAAATTCAAGGTCAAGTACCTCGACGGCAAGGACGCCAACGCCGCCCTGCAGCGCAAGGAAGTCGATGTGCTGCTGCAGGCGTCGCCGGCGTTCTGGTACGACCTGAGCCGGGAAGGCAATCGGCGCTCCTGGCTGGAGATGGACATTCGAGCGGGTGATGACAATTCGAGTCAGGCGATGTTGCGGCTGAACTGGATCCTGGAGCAGTGGCGCAGGGAGTTCAAGAGCGTCCACCTGCAGCGCCAGGGGCTGCCGGGGGATTTCGACGAGCCGTTCGCGGTCCGCAATCCGCAGGCCGCCGCCAGTGCCGCCGCCCTGGCGTCCGACTCGATGAACAAGATGATCGTGCGCATCTTTCCTTTCATGCTGGTGATGTGGTCGCTGGCCGGCGGACTCTATCCCGCCGTGGACGTCTGCGCCGGCGAGAAGGAACGCGGCACGATGGAGACGCTGCTCATCAGTCCGGCGGGCCGCGAGGAAATCGTCTGGGGCAAATTCCTGACAATTTGGGTCTTCAGTACCGCGACGGCGCTGCTGAACCTGCTCAGCATGGGAATCACGACCTGGCTGTACGGCGACCGGCTGCCGACGGGCGGCGTCACGCCGACGGCCCTGTTGGGGTGCGTGCTACTGTCGCTGCCGCTGGCCGCCTTCTTCAGCGCCGTTTGCCTCGCGGTGGGGGCCTACGCCCGCAGCTCCAAGGAAGGGCAGTATTACCTGCTGCCGCTGTTCCTGATCACCATGCCGCTCATTTTCCTGACGCTGGCGCCGGGCGTCGAACTGAACTCGTTCTATAGCATGGTGCCGGTGACGGGCGTGGTGCTGCTAATGCAGGCGCTCATGACGCCGCAGACCGATCCGACGGCCGTGTGGTTTTACCTGCTGCCGGTGCTGGCGCCGATTCTGCTCTACAGCTGGCTGGCGTTGCGCTGGGCCATCGACCTGTTCCAGCGCGAGGAAGTGCTATTCCGCGAGGCGGAGCGGTTGGAGGTGGGGTTGTGGCTGCGACGACTTTTCCGTGAGAAGGAAGCGCTGCCGACGGCAGGACAGGCGCTGTTCTGCTTCGGCCTGCTGCTGGGGCTGCGCTGGCTGTCGCTGGGGTTGGGCGACCGCGTGGAGTTGCTCGTGCGACATACGATCGTGCTGGCGGCGTTCGTGGCAGCGCCGCCGTTGTTCATGGCGTTGATGCTGACCAGGCACCCGCGGCAGGCGTTGAGCCTCCATCTGCCGCGGGCCGGCTATCTGCTGGTGGCGCTGCTGCTGCTGCCGCTGGCGGAATTGGCGTATCACCTTGTCGCGCGCTTCCAGGGCGTGCTGGAGGTGTTCAAGGAACGACACCGCCTGGTCTCCGAGGCGTTCGGGATGCCGCCGGGCGGCGATCAGGTAGCGTGGGGCGGTTACGTGGTGCTGCTGGCGGCGCTGTCGGCGGTGCCGAAGGAAATCGCGTTTCGCGGGCTGATCCTCAACGGACTGCGGCGCCGATTCCGACCGTGGCCGGCGATCGTCATCAGCAGCTTGCTGTTCGCCGCCTTTCACATGAACGTGTTCGCCCTGCTGCCGACGTTCCTGCTGGGCGTCGCGCTAGGCGTGCTGGCGGTGCGCAGCGGCAGCCTGCTGCCGGGCATCGTGCTGCACCTGGGTTGCGACGCGATCGTACTGGCCGGAGCGCAGCGTGGCGGAGAGTTGCTCTTGCCGGGATCCGCGGAAGGCATGCTGCTGGCCGTGCGGCTGCCGGTCGTCGTCGTCTGTACCGCCGGCGCCCTGGCGATCCTCTGGCTTCTCAATCGTCGCGGAACGTCCCTGGGGCCGCTGGCAGCGCTCGTCAGCTTCCCCGAACCACCTGCCAGCGAAGATCCCAGGTAACACGGTCCTGGCGAACGCCTGGTTGAGAGGGACTCACAGAAGACGAGCGGCGGGGTTTATCCCCGCCGTC
>DASPXY010000630.1:0-4514 GCA_035637055.1 Gemmataceae bacterium
GGGCTTCGCGGCCGACGCTACGGTGGCGGCGTTCCTGCCGGACGGCAAGACGCTCCTCACGCTCGGCGGCGGCGTCGCGACCGTCCGGCTCTGGGACGTCGAATCCGGGAAGGAACGGCGTTCGTTTCCGGTCTCACCGAAGTTGGATGCCAACCTTTACGACTCCGCCAAGTGGTCCTATCTGCGCTGGATCACCCGGCGGGCCACGCTCTCGCCCGACGGCAAGATGCTGGCGATCGGCCTCGACTGGGGGGAGAGCTTCAGTGCCGAGGATCGCGGCGTGCCCGTCCGCCTCTGGGACGTGACGACGGGCAAGGCCGGGCACGGGCTCAAGGAGCCCATGAATGCCGTGGACGTCCCCGACGAAGCGGGTTCGGGGGATACGACCGAACTGGGCAATTCGCGGGCGCGATTCAACAGGAAAATGAAGTCGACGGGCGGCCGGGCGTTCTCCCCGGACGGGCGGCTCCTCGTCGACTGGGCGGAGAACCCGTTCGGGCCCAGCCGCATGGACCACGTCTACGTCTGGGACGCGGCGACGGGCCGGGCGGTCGCGACCCTCGCTGCCGGCCCGCGGCCCGGTGCAGCGAACGCGGCGTTCGCGCCCGACGGGCGTACCCTGGCCACCGCGTCGGCGGACGGAATCGTCCGGCTCTGGGAGGTGGCGACGTGGAAGGTCCGGGCCGAGTTCCGCGGGCACCGGGACCGGGTCACAGCCCTGGCGTTTGGTCCGGACGGCCGGCTGTACACGGGTGGGCTCGACACCGTCGTCCTCGGGTGGGACGTCTGGCCGCCACGGGGGCCGGCCAAGTGAAGCCGCTCGCCGCAGTCAACACGTTGCGGAGAATGAGTTGAACCGTAGTTCCGCGGACGACCTGGCGCTGCTCGGTGCTCAAGGGTGATTGGATCGCGTGAGGAACAGGCCCTTACGCCAGGAGCGCCATCACATCGCCCTTGGTGATCCCGTCGTCGGGGTAAAGCACCTTATCCGGATGGGTGATCTCCACCTCCTCCGGTGCTGTTCGTATGGTGGTTCGCCTGACCATATCGTCCCCTCCACTCCGCCGTTGCCAAAAAGAGCAACTTGCATGCCGCGGGCGTGGATGGGGACACGCGCGAGCGCGCAGGGCTACGGGCGAGGGCGTTCGGCGAGCAGCTTAGGACGGCGACCTGTCACCACGAACCGCCGTCGCGGTGCTGCCCGGCGCCGGCACGGTGCCCTGTTCGCGGAAGGCCGTTTCCGAACCGGTGGCAACCGCCTCGACCAGCTGACCCTTTTCCAGGTGCAGCACACGCTGGGCGCGCTGGGCAGCGCGCGGATCGTGCGTCACCAGCAGGATCGTTTTGCGGAGGCCCTTCTGCAGTTCGTCCAGCAGGTTCAGGATCTCCTCGGCACTGCGCGCGTCGAGGTCGCCCGTCGGCTCGTCGGCGACGATCAGGGTCGGGTCGGTCACGATGGCACGGGCGATGCCGACGCGCTGCTGCTGGCCGCCGGACAGCTGCCCCGGGCGGTGGTCCAGGCGATTCGACAGGCCGACGAGGTCCAGCGCCGTCAACACCTGTTGCCGCCGCTGAGCAGAGGTGAGTGGCAGCAGCAACAGCGGCAACTCGACGTTCTCGTACGCGGTCAGCACCGGCAGCAGATGGTAAAACTGGAAAATGAAGCCGATGTGCCGTGTCCGCCAGCGTGCGAGGTCGGCCTCGGACATCGCGGAGATCAGCTGGCCGCCGATGCGCACCTCGCCTGCGCTGGGCCGATCCAGGCCGGCGATGAGGTTGAGCAGCGTTGTTTTCCCCGAACCGCTCGGGCCCATCAATCCGAGATATTCAGCCTCCCGGACCTCCAGATTCAGATCCTTGAGCACGTCAATCTGTTCGCTGCCCCGCGTGAAGTACTTGTGGATCCCCCGCACCTGCACGATCGGTTCCGCAGACATACCGGCTCCTCGATAGGGAACTCACGGGAAACGGCGAACGGCCGGCGTAAGCCGGCTGGTCTGTCTTGCTCACCAGCCGGCTGACGCCGGCCGTTCGCCTGTTGTGGTCGCTCGCTCTTATTTTCGCTCCGCCGCTGCCGGGGGGTTCAGAAGACGAACGATGGCCCCCATTTCCGGGCGCAGGAATTTCCCTTCCTCGTCGTCGGGCAGCGTGAAGTTGCCTTTCGTGTCGCGGATCAGGATCTTGACCCGCACTGGCACGGCCCCCTTGCCGCGGTCGGCAATCGGCATGAGGCGCGAGACATAGCCGGGGTAGACGCGGTCCGGAAAGGCCTCGGCCCGGACCTCACATTTCTGTCCCTTGAACGCCTTGCTGATGTCGCGCTCGGCGATGGATAGGTCCACTTCCAGGTCGCACAGGTCCGCCATCTCGCAGATGCTGGCCGACACGTTGAAGGCCATCGGGTTAACCGTGTTGAACTGCTCGGTCTTCTTGGTCAGGATGATGCCGGTGATCGGGGCGCGGACGATGCAATTGTCCAGCCGCCATTTCGCCTTGGTGACGTCCGCTTCCGCCTGGCGCACGTCGGCGCGGGCGGAGGCGATGCGCTCCGCGCGCGGCTTGAACATCATCTTGTAGGCCAGCCGCAGTTTCTCCACCTTGCGCTCCTGGACGCGTGCTGCCGACTCCGCCACCTCGAAATCGCGCGCCGAGACAGACCGCGTTCCCGTCAGGTTCTGGTTGCGCTTCCATTCCAGGTAGAATTGCCGATAATCCGCCTCCGCGCTCTCCAGTTCCGCCTTGGCTTGCTCCGTCTCGTCGGGCAGGCTGATAACCAGTTCTTCCAACCGGTGTTTGGCACCCTGCCGGGCGGCCACGGCGCGGGCGTGGTCGGCCTTGTAGTCGATGTCTTCCAACTCACAGAGGATGTCGCCTTCCTTGACGCGCTTGCCCTCGACGACGTCCAACTTCATGACCATGCCGCTGACCTTCGGGCTGACCTGGATTTGCCGCGGGGGGATGATGTAACCCTTGGCCTCCAGCGCGACCTCGCCCGTGGGGGCGTCCTTGGTGCGCTGCGGCGCGGCCGCGGCGTTCTTGGCGGAGGCGTTTCTGTCCGCCTCGGTCGCCTGGGAGGAGTTCGCCAGGACCGCATAGCCGAGACAGCCCGTGCAGACGGCGAGCACGGCGCACAGCGTCCAGGGCAGCCAGGCACTCCCGCCACGCGGGGGCGGTTCGGGCAACCGCAGGGAACGCACGCGGTCGCTCAGCGACGCCGGGCCGTTGCGCGCGGCGAGGCCGGAAGGATCATCATCGATATGAACTTCGCTCACGGTTCATCCCTCGTTGCCCGGCGCCGCGGTGGACGCCCCGCGCTTGCGTCCGGTGAATCTGCTGATCTTGCCGTTGGCTCCTGCGTGGGTGCCCTGGCGCCGTTTTTCACACCCAGATACGTACCAAGCACATCCAGACAAAGTTGCAACATCTCGGCGCCGTCGAAGGCGGTCGGGTCGGCGGCGGCCTGCATCGCCAGGCCGTGCAGCAGCGCCTGGATGAGCGTCGCCATCGCCCGCGGCGGCACCGCCTGCTTGGCCTTGCCGTCGGCCAGCGTGACCTCCAGGCCGCGCGTCATGTTGCTGCGCCATTCCTCGTACAGGCTCGCCAGACGCTGGCGGAAGTCCTCGCGATAGCCGATCTGCGACAGAAAGGTATATTGCAGACAGTGAAACTCCGGGCTGACGGGCGGCTGGGTCAGCATCGCCGTGAAGAGGTGCCCGATCCACTCCCAGGCGCCGGCCTCGCAGGCGGGGCGATCCGTCACGGACTCTGGCTGTCCGAGCCGCTGATACATCAGCTGCAGGACGCGATCGAAGACGGCCAGCAGGATGGCTTCCTTGGCGGGGAAGTAATAGGTGAGTTGGCCGCGGCTCATGCCGGCCTTGTTCTCGATCTCGGACAGCGACAGGTTGTGCAGCCCCTGTTCGGCAATGACGGCCACGGCCGCCTCGACGATTTGCTCCTTCCGGATGCTGGCGATGTCGATCCGTGGGTTTTTCATGAAGCCCGTTCAGTGGATGTTTCGTGGAACGACAAGTTTCTTCCGGGCGTGAGGACTAGACTGATCGATCTAGTATTCCTGAACTCACGAGAATGTCAAGACGAGTTGGGAGGCTGGGCAAACTTTCCTGGCCGGTGCCGCTTGTGGTGGTCGGCTATCTTGCGGCCTTTGGGGCGGCTCGTATAATTGCCGGTGGATCAGGCTCGACCTTGCTCGGGCGCCCTTTCCTTCCAGGCGAGAACATCATGCGTATATGGCTCCGGAATGTCTCCGTCGCGGTCAGAACCGTGGCCCAGGGGCTGTGGCTCACTCTCTGGTACTTCGTGCAGACCTACAAGCGCAAGGCGTTCACGCAGCACTTCGAGTACCCCGAGCTGCCTGTCTCGGTCAAGCCGCGCTATCGCGGCTTCCACCGCTTCGACCTGACGACCTGCATCGGTTGCGATAAATGCGCGCGAGCTTGCCCGGTGGACTGCATCTATATCGACAAGATGAAGAACCCGGTCGGCAAGGGCTT
>DASPXY010000631.1:0-8481 GCA_035637055.1 Gemmataceae bacterium
TTCGAGTTCAGCACGTTCGTCGCGTCGACGTTCGTACCTGTGGGCATTCCCGAGGTATCCAACTCCTCTGCGGTCCCCACCACCGTTGACGCCCGCGGACTCACCACTCCGTCGGTGTTCAGGTCTCCCGGCGGGATCGACTCGCTGTCCTCGGGAAAGCGCATGGTGATCGAGGCGTCATAAAAGCCGAGTGCCATGTTCGGGCGCGTGCTGACGCCGACGCCGACGGGAACGCGGATCGTAATCGACACTTCGTTGTGATCGGACATGGGAAAGACCTCCAAGAGAAGGGAATCACATCCCCGGATCCAGCGGCTCGACGCGGATGTCCTTGAACGAGGCCGCTCCCTCGTTGAGGAGCAGTCCGAACCCTCCACGGGGTCGGAATTCGTAGGTCACACCGGCCAACTCCGGGCAGTCCGCCAGCAGGAGCCTGGCCCGCTGCAACAATTCTGCTCGTCGCAGCTGGTTCACCGGCGCCCCTTCCCAGAACGTGCGGATCGCCTCTGGCGTGACGGTCACTGCGAGTCGCCGCCACGGCCCGGACCCCGGGGGCTGCAGGGCGGGCATGAAGGAGAAGGGCTTCCCGCCACCCTGCTTCTGATGCACGCCCTTTGCCTTCCCCTCCGAGTCTGAGGAACGGTACAGGCGCAGCGTCAGGGCGGCCTTATTCTCGAACCCTTCCTTGAGAGGCTCCACGTCGTTGAACACCCACGCGAGGAACGCCTGGATTTGGCCGCGCGGCGTCTCGTAGCCCACCAGGGCCATGTACAGCCCCACTTCGCTCGCGGCCGTTCCCTGGTCGTGCCGGATCTGGGCGCGCAGCCGGTAGGAGTCTCTGGCAGGATCGGGCAGTAGTTCGAGCAGACTGACATTGTAACTGTTGAACGTGAAGGAGCGCCCTTGCGCCGAGGAGACCAGGGGCGCCCCGCCCGCACGCCATCGGAAGGAGGAGAGCTGCCCTGCCTCATCGAGGAGTTCGACCGGCCGGCCCTCGGCCAACTCCCGCTGCAGCGTGCGCATCGGCTGGCCCGGATCTGTCTGGGAGAGGAAGAAGGCCAGGCTGGCCATGACGAGCGCCAGCAGGACGACGCTGCCCACCAGGAACAGATGCTTGCCTGCGGTCCGCCGGAGCCGCTGCAGGGGCGATGGAGACCGGGTCAGCACTTGCTGCCTGTCCAGCCAGCGCTGCAGTTCGTCGGCCAGCGCCCCAGCCGAGGAAAACCGCCGCCCGGGATCTTTCTCCAGACACTTGAGGACCACGGGCTCCAGCACACGGCAAGGGGTGGATCGCCCCGCCCTGGGGATTGTCGGATCGTCTTTGAGAATGTGCCGCAGCAACTCCTCGCGATTCTCCCCGCGAAATGGCCGCTGGCCGTAGATCATCTCAAAGAGGATGACTCCAAGCGCCCAGACGTCGGTGGCCGGACCGAGTTGGCGGAGGCGCCCCGCCGCCTGCTCCGGAGCCATGTAGGGGAGCGTGCCCATCACCTCGCCTGTCTGCGTCAGTTCCAGATCTTCGTCAAGGAACTTGGCCAGCCCGAAGTCGCTGACGCAAGGCTCGTCGTTGCTATCCAGGAGAATGTTGAGGGGTTTGAGGTCACGATGCAGGATCTCGTTTGCGTGCAGATAATGGACCGCGCGCGTCACCTTCACCATCAGTTCGACAGCCTGGCGCGGGTCGGCCCGATAACGCGGCAGATGCTCCGCCAGGGTGCCGCCCTCCATCAGGCGCATCGTGAAGTACGGCTGTCCGTGACAGGTGCCTTCCGAAAAAATATCGACGATGTGCGGGTGCTTCAGGCGGGCCATCGCCCGCGCCTCGCGCAGGAAGCGCTCAAGCAATGGCTCTTCCGCCAGGGCGCCAGCGCGCAGCATTTTCAGGGCGACGTCACGGTCCAGACGCAGGTCGCGCGCCTTGTAAACCACACCAATGCCGCCGCGTCCGAGGCGCTGCAGGAGCAGATGGCCGGCAACGTCCGGCAGGACGGGGGATAGGGTAGCCGGCGCCGGCTCAAGCAGTGAACTGGCGGCATCCGCAACCGGGGTGGCCGATTCGGTCGGGGTCACGAGCCGTTCCAGCCGGCGCTTGAGCGGTTCGAGGAGGTCGGGTGTCTCGCGGCAGAGTTCCTCCGCGGAGACGTCGCGTCCCTGCTTGCGATGGTCTTGCCACCGCGCGATCAGTTCGCTTACGCGCCCTTCCTCGGTCATCGGCTCGATCCCCAGAACCTTCGTCTCTCCGGGAGCGCAAACCGCAAGCACAGACGATCGGACAACCGGGGAGGCTCCAAGTGATAGGAAGAGGATACCGCTCCGGAGCGACCGACGCCAGCACTTTCTTTGCGGCAAACAGGGGTCAGGGGCCCAGAGGCTGGCGAGCCGGGAGCGTGAGCGACCCGAGGGAACAAGCAACTCACTCCGGTCGCTCACGCTCCCGGCTCGCCAGGGTACCGTTCTTGCCTGTCAAATCCCCGCCCCTGTTCGCCGATTCCTTTTTTTTGAAAAGAGGGCTTGGCGATCGGCATACCTCCTGATACAATTCTGCAGTTCATTCGGATGATATCCGAAGGACGTGTTCAGGTGCCCTTTCAGGAGACGTTTTGCCCGGTCGGATTCGATTCCCTTCCTCCTCTGCGTTTTTTCGATGGCATGCCACTCCTGCGTGTGAACATTCCTCGCCGAAAGACTCGAGAAGGTGGGTTTGCTCCCGGCCCCGCAACTGCTGGGCAAGGCTGGCGATCCGAGGTGCCCTGAGGGTGTTTTCAGGTTTTGGCGGGGTCGGAGAAGGGACTGTTCGCCTAACACATCTGACACAATCGCGAAGTGCGCCCAACACTGCGGCAGCTGAGGGGGGATTGCTTTTCAGTCCGTCCCTGCTTGCGGTCTCCGAAACGACACAGAGGGGCGGTGAGCCGTGCGGTACTCCGCTGGGCGAACCGACCCGAAACGCTCAAGGATGATCCGCCCATTTCAGGAGACGAGCGGATCGTGGGTTTCTCAGTTCTGGCGACTCGACGCTTGGGAAGACCGACGAACGGGGCGCGCCGGAGGGCGCTCACCTCACTCGGTCGGTAAGCAAGAAAGCCCCTGGCGTAAAAGGGGGCTCTGCGCGGCCCCTGCACGAAAGGTTCTGTGATGGCGAAGAATATCTATGTCGGCAATCTGACCTGGTCTGCGACTGCCGACGACCTGCTGGCTCTCTTCCAGGAGCACGGTAAGGTGACCCGCGCCCAGGTGATTACTGATCGCGAAACCGGCCGTTCGCGCGGCTTCGGTTTCGTGGAAATGGAGAACGACGGCGAGGCTCAGAAGGCCATCGACGCGCTCAACGGCGCCGATTACAACGGCCGCCCGTTGACCGTGAACGAGGCCAAGCCTCGCGAGGACCGCGGTGGTGGCGGCGGCGGTGGTGCTGGCCGCGGCTACGGTGGAGGTGGAGGTGCTGGTCGGGGCGGCAGCCGTGGCGGTTACGGCGGTGGCACCGATCGCGGCCGGCGCTACTAACACACCGAACGACGCTCACAACGACCCGGGGCGGCACGACTCGCCCCGGGTCGCTTTCTTTCCTGGTTCCGGTCGCCTGCAGAATCCGCCCGATCTGGCCGCTTCCCCGCAGGTTACGACTTGCCCTTGACAGCCCCTCCCTTCTCCGTCACTTTAGCACAGAGAGAGAGCACAGCGCAGGCGATCGCGCCGATGAGTCGCAACTCATTGGCAAGCGGTTGCTTGCACTCTTCCAGCTTCTCAGACCCAGAGGGGCAGAGAGCCGTGCGGTACGCCGCTGGGCGAGCCGCCCCGAAACGTCACAGAGGGGCGGTGAGCCGTGCGGTACGCCGCTGGGCGAGCCGCCCCGAAACGACCAAGGAGGGTCGGACCATGTTCTATCAGACCGAGGCGAAGCCGCAGGGGTGGCGGGCCGTCGCCGTGTTCGATGACCGGCCGGACTGTCTGATTTACCTCGGGCGGTCCTCAACGCAGGTGCGCGCGGGCTACGCCGCTGCCTTCTTCGACATTCTGGACGAGGAAGAACGCGACGCTGTTCGCTCGGTGCGCCTGGAACGCTGGCACGGTGCCCCTGACGCCGGTCGCTGGATGCAGCAGACCACTCTGACCGTCCCAACCACCGCCAAGGTCGCCCACAGCGCTTGAAACCCTCAGTTGATGAGTGTCCGTTGGCTGGAGGGCGAGGCTCCTGCCGAGCCGCTGAGGAGAGTGGCTCGGCAGGAGCCTCGCCCTCCAGCCAACGGACACTCCCAACTGGAACCCGTATCAGGTCGGAAAGCCTGACGGACCGCCAAACGAAACCATCCCTTCCCGACGGGCCGCTTGCCGTGGCTGATCTCTTCCCTCCATTTGGCGAGAGTTGTCCGCCTTGCTGTCCTTTTTTCCAGGGGCTCACGAATCCTTACCCTGGCACATTCGGGCTTTGCGGAGCCCTGGGAGTCCGCACGGGGGGAAAACGAACGACGGGGCTTGCATTTACCCTAAAAAAGCCGAACAATGAGAAGAGTTTAGCGAATGAAGCAGAGGGGTAAGCCCTGCGATCCGCATCTGGGCCAACCCCAAAGCGAACAAGGCGTCGGTCCCATCCCCATCCAGACGCTGAGGTACTGGTAATGAATCCATACAGCTCCCTGTGCGACGACTTCGGGATTTATGTTTACACCAACACCAAGATGGAGCTGCCCAACCGCCGTGAGACGGTCCTGCACTTCTTCGATAGCCTGCAAAAAACCTTTCCCCAGATGACCGATTTCGACAAGCGCGAGACGGGTGAGTTTGTCCTGGAGGAGGATCGCGAGCAGGGTAGTTATCGATGGGTCACTCTGGAGACGCAGCGCATTTGCACCGGGTATGTCAATCCGCCCAACATCGAGGCGGCCGACACGCAGCACGAGCGCGTCCTGGAGTTGGCTCCGTACCATCTCGATTTCAGCCCGCTGGATTGCGAGGCCCTGGACGTGCTGTTCGCTTTTGACTTCATGTTTACTGGCAACCACGACGAGGTGGTCGCCGAGGCGCTGGGGCTGAACACGACTTTGCAGAACCTGATGGAGATGCCCGGCACGCGCGTCCTCAACTATGAGCCTGCGTTGATGTTGGCGCTCGACGAGACCTGCCGTCTCCAATGTCGTCTCAACATCGAGACGCGGACGAACGCCTATCAGATCCGCACCGGGCACTACCCCGAGGCGCCGATTAGTGTCTACTTCACCGTGCGGCAATACTGGGGCCGTCAGCCGTACAAGACCTTTGTGGAGTCGTACCGCAATCAGCGGAAACTCTGCCAGGAGTTGGTGGACAATCAGATCATCCCGGCGGTCGTCCGGCCGCTGGCTCAGGCCATCGCCGCGAAGCAGTAACCCCTCAAGCCCACGGGTTGCAACCCGTGGGCTTTCTTCGCCCAGCATTGATGATTCACCCCCGAGCCGCCATGCCCCTCACCCTCAGCCGCTTCGCCCAAGGACTGACCGCCGAAACCGCCTTCGACGTCCTCGCCGTCGCGAAACGCCTCAAGGCCCGCGGCAAGGACGTGGTGGAACTGCAAATCGGGGATAGCCCATTCCCGACCACGCAGCACGCCCTCCGTGCCGGCGTCGAGGCCATTGAGCAGAACGCTACCCATTACTGTGCTTCGCTCGGCCTGCAGAGCTTCCGCGAGGCGGTCGCGGCCAATTTCGGGCGCGAGTTTGGCGTGCCGGTGACGGCCGAGAATATCGTCATCGGTCCCGGGGCGAAGGTGTTCGAGCAGTTCTTTTGTGAGGCGGTCCTCGATCCGGGCGACGCCGTCCTGGTCTTCAGCCCACACTTTCCAACCTACGGCCCCAACATCGAACGCCGCGGCGCTCAACCGATCTACGTGCCGCTCAAGCAGGAGAATCAGTTCCGACCCGACCTGAACGCGGTCGAGCATTTTGTCAAGAAGACACCTCACGCGAAGGCCATCTTCCTCAACTCGCCGCACAATCCGACCGGCGGCGTTGCGACCGAAAGCGATCTCAAGGCGCTCGCCGACCTGATCCGCGGGCGGGACATCGCGGTCTTCAGCGACGAGCCGTACTGCCACATGGTCTGGGAAGGACGGCATCATGCGCTGCTCGCCCAGGAGGGGATTCTCGACCAGGTCGTGGCGGCGTATACCTTCAGCAAGTCGTACAGCATGAGCGGCTGGCGCGTCGGCTACGCGGTCAGCAGTCCGCGACTGATTGACACGCTCGGCAAGATGATCAACACGGCGTTGTCGTGCGTGCCGCCGATCTCGCAGTGGGCCGGACAGGCGGCGCTGCAACATGACGCTCGTGAGCGCGACGAGGTGATGCAGCGCTTCCACAAGAAGGTGCGGCTCCTCGTCGATGAGTTGCGCAAGGTGCCCGGCGTCGAGGTGTTGATGCCGGCGGGAACCTTCTACGCCTTCCCGAACGTGTCGGCGATTTGCCGTGATCTGGGCATGACATCGCACGGCCTGGCGATGTACTTGCTCGAAGGGGCCGACGACAAGTTCGGGGTGGCCTGTCTGGGTGGTGAGTGTTTCGGACCGGCGGGTCAAGGCTTCCTGCGCTTCAGCTGCGCGGAGCCGGATGAGCGGTTGTCTCTGGCCGTTCACTTTCTGGCCGAGGCAATCACTCGCCGCAATCACGTTCGGGCGTTCCTCGGGGCCAACCCGAGGCACCGGGCAGGATAGGGCCGGCTTACCAGGCCATCTCCTCGCAAATTGTTCCTTTCCGCTCCTTCCCCCCCCGGTTACAATCCTCCTATCCCCTCAACCTCGCCCGCAGGAGCGCCCAACTCATGCGCTTCGTCTGTCCCCATTGCCTGCAGCCCGTCGAGGCTGCCGATCCGCCGCAGTCCCCCGAGGTCGTCTGCCCCAGCTGCGGATCCACATTCCGGCTGGAGGGAGGCTCCACAGTCGATTTGCCCCACGACCGAAAGCTCGTGGGCCGGTTCGAGTTGCTCGCCCCGATCGGCAGCGGCACGTTCGGGACCGTCTACCGCGCCCTCGATCCGGAACTCGCCCGTACCGTCGCCGTCAAACTCCCGCGCGCCGGACAGTGGGCCGACAGCGGCGGGGTCGAGCGTTTCCTCCGCGAAGCCCGCAGCGCCGCCCAGTTACGCCACCCCGCTATCGTCCCGGTCCATGAGGTCGGCACCAGCGAGGGCGTCCCCTACCTCGTCAGCGACTTCATCGACGGCGTTACACTCGCGGACCACCTCTCTGGCCGTCGCCTCGCTCCGCCCGACGCCGCCCGCTTGATCGCCGCGGTTGCTGACGCACTCCACTATGCTCACGAAAACGGGGTCGTCCACCGCGACGTCAAACCCAGCAATATCCTCCTCGACGCCAAGGGCCAACCCTTCATCACTGACTTCGGGCTGGCGAAACGCGAAGCGGGCGAGGTCACCGTCACCCTCGACGGCCAGGTGCTCGGGACGCCCGCGTATATGAGTCCCGAGCAGGCCCGCGGCGAAGCCCACAAGGTGGACGGGCGCAGCGACGTGTACAGTCTCGGTGTGATTCTCTACCTGCTCCTGACGGGGGAACTGCCCTTCCGCGGCACTGCCCGGATGCTCCTCTATCAGGTTCTCCACGACGACCCGCGGCCGCCGCGCGCCCTGAACGATAAGATCCCGCGCGACCTCCAGACTGTTTGTCTGAAGTGTCTGGAAAAGGAGCCGAGGAAGCGCTACCGCACCGCCCGCGAACTGGCCGGCGACCTGCGTCGGTTTCTCGATGGTCAGCCGGTCCAGGCCAGGCCAGTCGGTCGGCTGGGACGGGCCTGGCGTTGGTGCCGGCGCAAGCCGGCGGTGGCGGGGCTGGCGGCAGCGCTGATGGTGGCCCTCACTCTCGGGTTCGGCGGAGTCGTCTGGAAGTGGCGGGAAGCGGAGCGCGAGCGGACCCAGGCGGAGGCGAACCTGGCCGAAGTCGCCCGGCAGCAGCAAATGGTCGAGCAGGAGAAGCAGAAGGCGGATGAGAACTTCCGCGAGGCGCTGCAGGCGGTCGAGGACTACTTCACCACCGTCAGCGAGGATCGCCTCCTCAACGCCAAGCTCCCCGGTCTGCAGCCGCTGCGTCAGGATCTGCTCCGGGCCGGGCTGAAATACTATCAGAACTTCGTCGCGAAGCGGGGCGACGACCCCCAGTTGCGCCTGCAGTTGGCGAGGGCGTACACGCGCATGGGTCAGATCACGACCGACGTCGGCTCGAAGCAGGAGGCGCAGAAACTGTTGGAGAAAGGCCGGACACTCGCTCAGGATTTGCACCGCCAGATACCTTCCGACCCCGCGGTACGGCAGGCCCTGGCAGAAGCCCAGGCGCGCCTTGCCCACCTGATGCTGGACTCGAACCAGGCCCTCGCGGCACTGGAGCCATCCCGGTCGGCACTGGAACTGCAACAGGGGTTGGCCCGGGAGCGCCTTGAGGATCCCGAAGCGCAGTTCGAGTTGGCTGTTGCCTACAACCGGATGGGCATTGCCCACGAGCGA